>JAAYBP010000277.1 GCA_012730075.1 Acidimicrobiales bacterium
AGCAGCTCGAGCAGCGGCCAGAACCGGGCCCGGATCATCGAGCCGGCCATCGACGCGTCGTACACGTCGTCGGCCTCGGTGGCGAGGCGTGACGCCTGGGTCGGCTCGGCGCCGAACCCCTTCACCACCCGGATGCCCGACACCGTCTCCTCGACGACCTCGGCCAGCTCGGCGGACTCCTGCTGGACGGCGACGAGGGTCGGGAAGAGCTGGGTGCTCATCCGCTTGGCGAGGGCGACGATGAAGGGCAGCCCGCCGAGGGCGAGCAGCGTCAGCACCGGGTCGATCCGCACCAGGATCACCGCGGTCGCGGTGACGGTGACCAGGTTCGCGAACGTCAGCGGCAGCAGGGCGAAGAAGTTCTGCACCTGCTGGAGGTCGAGGTTGGCCCGGCTCATGAGCTGGCCGGTCGGGGTGCGGTCGTGGAACGGGAACGACAGGCGCAGCAGGTGGGCGAACATGCGGTCGCGCAGGTCGGCCTCGGCCCGGCGCGCCTCGCGGAAGGCCATGTAGCGGCGGCCGCCGGTGCACAGCGCGCTCACCACGGCGACCGCGGCGATGACGGTGGCCCAGTGCACGACGCGGTCGCGGTCGCCGGTGGCCATGCCCTCGTCGATCGCCCGCTGCACGAAGGTCGGGATGCTGACTCGCCCGGCGGTCCACGTGAGGCCGAGCACGACGCCGATGACGATGCCGGGCCACTGCACGCCCATCTGGCGGCGGATGAGCGCCCACCCGACCGCCGGGGAGGATGGGTCGCCGACCGGCAGGGAGGCATCGACCGTGGCCGCGCCGGGCGACTCGACGGCCGCCACGGAGCCCCCCGGTTCCGGTGATCGACCCACGGCGGGCCAGGGTACCGGCGCCCCGGCCACGTCCCGGTCGGGATTCACCGAGCCGGTCGGATGCACCCCCGTCGCGACACCGGGGCGGCGCGGCGGTAGCGTGGCCCCCGTGGCCGCCCCGACCCACGTGCCGACGCATCACGACCACGCTCACGACCACGGTCCCGACCACGAGCTGGCGCGGTCGCGTCGCCCGGCATGGCTGGCGCCTGCCGCGGTCGGTGTCGGCGTCGGCCTCGCCTCGCTGTACACCGCCTGGCAGGACCCGAACACCAGCTCCGGCCTCTTCCCGCAGTGCCCGCTGCGCGAGGTCACCGGGTTCGACTGCCCCGGCTGCGGCGGCCTGCGGGCCGCCCACTCGCTGTTGCACGGCGACCTGCTCGGCGCCTTCGACCACAACGTCGTCGTCACCCTGCTGCTGCCGGTGCTGTTCGTCGTGTGGCTGCGCTGGATGCTCGGTTCGCTCGGCGTTCAGGTGCCCCGGGTGCCCACCATCCCCAAGCCGGCGTGGGTGGCGTTCGCGGCCGCGGTGATCGCCTTCGCGGTGGTGCGCAACGTCGAGGGCGTCGCCCTGTTCGAGTACCTCCACAGCACTACCTGACCCCACCGCTGAATCCAGGGACACCTCTCAAGGACACCGGCTTTCCTGCCGATCAGGCATCGCGGAGGCGCCATGCTGGTCGACGAGATCTTCATCCCCCACGCTGAGGGCACGATCCGAGTCGGCCTCGACCCGCGCCTCACGGTGTTCGCCGGTCTGCCCGAGCCCGCCCGCGCCCGGCTGGTCGACCTGCTGGTGGCGGGTCTGTCCGGGACCGGCTCGGCGAGCGTCCGCGTCCGCGACGACGAGGGCGAGGTGACCGTCCTCAGCGCGGCCGGTGCCCGAGACGCCGACGGGCGCGTCGTGGCCAACCCGCTCGGCGAGCTCGCCCACGACCCCGCCGCCCTGGCGCGGGCGATGGTCGTGCGGCCCGGCGCCCTGGGCCTTCCCGAGGGACGACCCGACCCCCGGGTGCACGCCGAGTGGACCGCGCTGTCGATGGACCGCACCCGCCTCGACGTGGAGCTCGGCGCCCTCGAGGCCGGCCGGGCCGAGCGGCTCGGGCTCCAGCGCGAGCTGGGCGACGTCTCGACCACGCCGCTGTTCACCGCGGCCGACTCGGTCGCGGCGATCGGCCCGCGGATGGACGAGATCCTGCGCCGACGGGCCGGCGCGGAGCGGGTGCTGCGCGACGAGGACGCCGCCGACGACGACCGCGAGCGGGCGACGGCCGAGGTGGCCCGCTGCGAGGACGAGCTGAACGAGCTGGCCGCCGCCGACGTCACGCCGATGTCGGCCGCCCGCCGGCTGATCCTGCGGCGCCGGGCGATGCTGCGGTCCCGCATCGAGGAGCTGCCGACCGACGCGGACGTCGACGCGGCGCGCCGACGGCTCGAGATCGCCGTCGGCCGCCTGGCCGAGCTGGAGGAGCGCGAGCCGGCCCTCGCCCCGGCAGTCGCCGCCCGGGTCCGCACCGTGCTCCTCGCCCGCGCCGCCGGCCTCCGGCCGGAGGGGGTGAGCGGGGCCGCGCCGCTGGTGCTCGACGACCCGCTCGTGCGCCTCGTCCCCGACCAGCGGGTCGACCTGCTCGACGTGATCGCGCGGGTCGCCGAGCGGGTGCAGATCGTCCTCCTGACCGACGACGACGGCATCGGCGCCTGGGCCCGCCACCGGTCCGACCGCGGCGAGGTGCGCCTGATCGACATGACCGCCGCCGCCGCCAGCTGACGCGCGCCCGGCGACGCGCGCTCGGGGTCGCGCGCTCAGTCGAGGCGCCGGAGCTCGGCGCGGTAGCGGGGGACGCGCGCCCGGTAGGTGGCCGCGCCCGCCTGGATCATCAGCTCGGGCTCGACCCGGCCCTCCTTGATGCGGGCCGGCACGCCGAGCGCCATCGCCCGGCTCGGCACCTCGGTGTCGTTGGTGACGAGCGCGTTGGCGCCGACGAGGGCCTCGGTGCGCACGATCGCCCGGTGCAGGACGACCGCGCCCGAGCCGACCAGGGCACCGTCCTCGATCGTGCACCCCTCCAGGTGGGCGTTGTGGCCCACGACGCAGTCGTCGCCGACGACCGTCGGCCAGAACGGCGTGGTGTGCACGACCGTGCCGTCCTGGATCGACGTGCGGGCGCCGACGGTGATCGTGCCGTCGTCGCCGCGCAGGACCGCACCGGGCCACACCGACGACTCCGGACCGATCGTGACCGCGCCGATGATGACGGCGTCGGGGTGCACGTAGGCCTCCGGGTCGATCGAGGGCACGAGGTCGCCGAGCGCGTAGAGGGTCACGCCAGGACCCTAACCAAGGGGGTCGGGACCCGACCCGGCTCCCGTAGCCTCCCCGGGATGCCCATCCCCGCCTTCGCCCCGGACCCGGCTCCGGTCGCCGAACGCCGGTCGCACCCGCGGACCGTGCACGGCGCCACCGACGACGACGACCTGGGTTGGCTGAGGGACGACCCCGCGGGCCTGCGGGAGCTGCTCGAGGCCGAGAACCGCCACACCGACGCGGTGCTCGCCCCGCTCGGCCCCCTCGTCGACGCCATCGCCGGGGAGATCAAGGCCCGCACCCAGGAGGACGACCTGTCGGTGCCCCACCGCAAGGGCGCGTGGTGGTACCAGACGCGCACGGTCGAGGGCGCCGCCTACCCGATCCACGAGCGACGCGCCGACCGAGGCGACGGCGGCGGTCCGACCGGCGACACGACGGTGATCCTCGACGAGAACGCCCTCGCCGAGGGCCACGACTACACCTCCCTCGGCGTCGCCTCCGTCAGCCCCGACGGGCGTCTGCTCGCCTACGCGGTCGACCACGACGGATCGGAGGCCCACGAGCTGAGCGTGCGCGACCTCGGCTCCGGAGTGGAGCTCGACGTCCGCATCCCGGGGGTGTCCTACGGGTTCGCCTGGGCCGCCGGCTCGGCCGCCTTCCTGTACACGACGCTCGACGAGTCCCAGCGGCCGTGGCGGGTGCACACCCACCACCTCGGCACCGACCCGACCGGCGCGGATGACCGGCTCGTGTTCGAGGAACCCGACGACCGGTTCTGGGTGTCGGTCGACGCCAGCCGCCAGGGCGACCTGATCGTCGTCGAGTCCGGTAGCGCGGTGACCACCGAGGTGCTGCTCGTCGACGCCCACGCGGTCGAGGGCGGTGCGGTCCTCGCCATCCCGCGCGAGCAGGGGGTCGAGGTGCAGGTGGCCGCGCACGGCGACCACCTGTTCATCGTGAGCAACGCCGCGGGTGCCACCGACTTCGCCCTCTGGCGCGCCCCGGTTGCCGCGCCCGACCGGGGCCGGTGGGAACCGATCGTCGACCACGAGCCCGGCACCCGCCTGCTGGGGGTCGAGTCGTTCCGCTCGCACCTCGTGCTCCACCTCCGCACCGGGGGGCGGCCCGCCCTGCGGGTGATCCCCGTCGAGGCCGTGTCCGGCGCGGGGCCGCCCGACCCCGACCGGGTCCGGGCGGCGGCGCGCGATCTCGCCTTCCCCGACGCCTCGTACTCGCTCGGGGGGGCCGCCAACGAGGAGTGGGACACCGTCCGGTACCGCTTCCGCTACCAGTCGCTCGTGACCCCACCGACCCTCCACGAGGAGGACCTCGCCACCGGCGCACGCACCGAGCTCAAGCGCATGCCGGTGCTCGGCGGCTACGACCCCGCCGCCCACCGCACCGAGCAGCTCTGGGCCACCGCCGCCGACGGCACGCGGGTGCCGATCTCGCTCGTCGCCCCCGCCGGCCACCCCACCGACGGCACCGGACCGCTCGTGCTGTACGGCTACGGCGCCTACGAGATCAGCACCGACCCGTGGTTCTCGATCGCCCGGCTCTCCCTGCTCGACCGCGGCGTCGCCTTCGCGATCGCCCACGTGCGCGGCGGCGGGGAGATGGGCCGCTCGTGGTACGAGAGCGGCAAGCTCCTCGCCAAGCCGAACTCGTTCTCCGACCTCGTCGCGGCGGCCGACCACCTGGCGGCCGAGGGATGGGCTGCACCCGACCGCATCGCGATCCGCGGTGGGAGCGCGGGCGGCCTGCTCGTCGGGGCGGCGACCAACCTCGCGCCGCGGCGGTTCGCGGCGGTCGTCGCCGAGGTGCCCTTCGTCGACGCCCTCAACACGATCCTCGACCCCGACGCGCCGCTGACCGCGACCGAGTGGGAGGAGTGGGGGAACCCGATCACCGACCCCGAGGTGTTCGCCACCATGCGGGCGTACTCACCGGCCGAGAACGTCGGCGACGGGCGCTATCCGGCCGTGCTCGCGACCGCGGGCCTGAACGATCCGCGGGTCGGCGCCCACGAACCGGCCATCTGGGTGCAGCGGCTGCGCCAGCACACCGACGTCGCCGACGACCGGCCGGTGGTGCTGCGGGTCGATCTCGGCGCCGGCCACGGCGGGCCGTCCGGGCGCTACGACGCCTGGCGCCGCGAGGCCGAGGTGCTGGCGTTCCTGCTCGCCGCGCTCGACGTCGGACCGGGGCGGAACCCGTGAGCGGCCCGTCCCCGACCACGCCCTGGACGCGCTGGCTGCTGCCCGCCCAGAGCGCGCCCCTGCGACGGGACGTGCTGCGCAGCGGCGTCGGCGGCCTGCTCGGGATCCTCGTCACGGGCCTCGTCGGCGTCCTCGCGATCGGCGAGGTCGGAGACCTGCCGTGGATCGTCGCTCCCATGGGCGCCTCGGCCGTCCTGCTGTACGCCGTCCCCGCCAGTCCCCTCGCCCAGCCGTGGTCGGTGATCGGCGGCAACACCGTGTCGGCCCTCGTCGGCCTCGCCGGTGCACGCTTCATCGGTTGGGCCCCGCTGTCGGTCGCGGCGGCGGTCGGCGCCGCCGTGTCGCTCATGGCCCTCCTCCGCTGCCTGCACCCGCCGGGGGGTGCCTGCGCCCTGACCGCCGCGCTCGCGCCCGCGTCGATCGTCGACCGTGGGTTCACGTTCGCGTTCTGGCCGGTCGGGCTGGGCTCGGTCGTCATGGTCGTCACCGCCATCGCCTTCCACTCCCTCGGTGGCCGCCGGTACCCGCACGTGACGACCGTGGCCCCCGACTCCCCCGCCTCGGCCGCCGGTGTCGACGCCGGCGACGTGGCGGCGGCGATGGCCCGCCTCGACCAGGGCATCGACATCGCCCCCGCCGACGTCGTGGCCCTGATCCGCGACGCGGAGGCGCGGGTCCTCCAGCGTCGCATCGGCGGGCTGACCTGCCGTGACCTGATGGTGACCGACGTCGCGACGGTGAACGCCCACGAGAGCCTGTACCGGGTCCGCCTGCTGATCGAGCAACGTCGGGTCAAGGCGTTGCCCGTCGTCGACGACGACCGCCGCGTCATCGGCATCCTGTCGATCGTCGACGTCTTCAACCAGGACCCGGCCGACCTCTCGACGGTCGAGTCCCTGATGGTGACCGACGTGGAGACGCTCTCGGCCGACGCCCCGGTCACCGACCTCGTCGACCTGATGGTCCACCGGGGGCGGCGTCACGTCCCGGTCGTCGAGGACGACGGTCTGCTGGTCGGCCTGGTCACCCGCGCCGAGCTGATCGAGGTGCTGCACCGCCTCCTGCTCGAGGAGGGGCTCGACCAGGGTCAGCGGCCGAGCGAGGCGTAACCGCCGCGGAAGAACACCAGCGGGCCGCCGCCGTCGACGGCCTGGAGGTCGTGGACCCGTCCGATCACGATGTCGTGGTCGCCGGCGGGCACGACCGAGTCGAGCTCGCAGTCGACCCACGCCAGGACGTCGTGGATGCGCGGGGCCCCCGAGAACGGCGCGGCGTCGTAGCCGACGCCCGCGAACTTGTCGTCGGACCGGCCGGCGAACGTGCGGCACACGTCCTCCTGGTGCTCGCCCAGGATGTTCACGCAGAACCGCCCCGCCTCGCGGATGCGCGGCCAGCTCGATGACTGGTGCCCGGCGCAGAAGCCGACCAGCGCCGGTTCGAGCGAGATCGAGAAGAACGAACCCACCGCGAGGCCGACCCGCTCGCCGCCGTGCTCGCTGGTGATGACCGTGACGCCCGTCGGGAAGTGACCGAGCACCTGGCGGAACCGGGCCTGGTCGATGGCGGCGTGCGACATGGGGTCTCCTGGGTCGGGGCGGGCGGCCAGGCTACGGCAGCCGCGCGTCCGGTCGCGACGCCGACCAGGGGTTGGGTTCGCCGGTCAGCGGTGGGAGACCACCGCGGCGCGGTGCGCGGCGGGGTCGGCCGCGGTCCCGCCGCGTGCCGCCTCGGTGGCGCCGGCGACCGGTCGCGACAGCACGACGGTGGTGCCCTCGGCGGCGGCGATCACCTCGCCGAGGCCGCGGCGGGCCGCCTGCTCGCGCGCCGAGCCGAGCAGCGCGTCGATCGCGTCGTCGATTCGCTCGGGGTCGTGGTGGAAGAGGGCGAGGCGCTTGGCGCCGGCGGTGGCCGCGACGTGCACCGCGTAGTCGACCGTGCAGTGGCCCCAGTTCGCCTTGCGGACCAGGTCGTCCGGCGTGAACTGGGCGTCGTGGATCACCAGGTCGGCGCCGTCGCACAGGGCCAGCGGTCCCTCGGCGATGTGGTCGGTGCCGTCGATCGGCTGCTGGTGGTCGCTCAGGTAGGCGATCACGAAGCCGTCGACCTCGATCCGGTAGCCGTTGGTGGCTCCGACGTGGGGCACGGTGCGGGCGGTGACGCGGGCGCCGCCGACCTCGACCACGTCGCCGTCGTCGAAGTCCTCGAACGTGATGTGCCCGTGGAGCTGCTCGGCGGTGACCGGGAAGTACGGGGGGCGCATGAACTGACCGAACGCCTCGGCCAGCGGGAGGTCGGGCTCGGGGCGCGGCGCGCGGACGGTGAGCCGGGCACCGGGCGCGAGCACCGGCGTGAAGAACGGGAGGCCCTGCACGTGGTCCCAGTGGAGGTGCGTGACGAACGCGTGCCCGCTGAACGAGCCGTCGGTCGGCTGGGTGTGGCCGAAGAACCGGAGCCCGGTGCCGAGGTCGAGGATGATCGGCTCGTGGCCGGGGCGCTCGACCGTCACGCAGGCCGTGTTGCCGCCGTAGCGGTGGTTGCCGGGGCACGGACAGGGGGTCGACCCCCGAACCCCCCAGAAACTGACGTTCACCATCGGTGTGGACCCCTTGGCTGCCCGCGCTGGCGCCGCACGGTAGTGGTCGAGGGACCCCCCGTGACCGGGCTGTGACAGGAATCTCACATACCGGCGCGAGCAGGTGCATCAACCCCGCGAGCGCAGCGGGGGCCGGTACCGTCCGCGCCATGACCGCTACCCCGCCCCCGGTGCCCGACGGGCTCGAGCTTCGCCGGGTCGACCTCGACGGGCTCGACGTCGCCTACCTCGCCGACCCGACCGCCGACTCCGACGCGCCCCTCGCCGTCCTGCTGCACGGGTTCCCCGACGCCGCCACGACCTGGCGTCACCTGCTGCCGGCCCTGACCGCGGCCGGCTTCCGCGCCGTCGCCCCGTGGCTCCGCGGCTACGCCCCGACCGCCGTCCCCGCCGACGGCCTCTACCAGGTCGGCGCCCTCGCCCGCGACGCCTGCCTCCTCCACGACGCGCTCGGCGGCGACGAGCGGGCCGTCGTGGTCGGCCACGACTGGGGGGCGATGGCGACCTACGCCGCCGCCGGCTGGCAGCCCGAGCGGTGGCGTCGGGCGGTCACCATGGCGGTGCCTCCGGCCGGGGCGATGTTCGGCGGGTTCACGTCCTACGACCAGCTCCGGCGCAGCTGGTACATGTTCTTCTTCCAGCACCCGCTGGCCGAGGCGGCCGTCGCCGCCGACGACCTCGGGTTCGTCGCCCGCCTCTGGCGGGACTGGTCGCCGGGGCACGACCCGGTCGACGACCTGCCCGCCGTGCGCGCCGCGCTCCGCGACCCCGCCAACCTGGCCGCGGCCCTCGGCTACTACCGCGCGACCCTCGGCGACGGGCCGACCGACCCCGCGCTCGACGACGCCCAGGCCGGGTGGATGACCCCCACGCCGATCCCGACCCTGTACCTGCACGGCGCGGACGACGGCTGCCTCGGCGCCGAGCTGGTCACGGGCGCGGCCGCGGCCCTGCCCGCGCCCGGGTCGCGGGCCGAGGTGCTCGACGGCGTCGGCCACTTCCTGCACGTCGAGGACCCCGACCGGGTCGACCCGCTGGTCGTCGAGTTCCTCACCGGGGAGGCACCGTGACCGTCGACCTGACCCCCGAGACCCTGGTCGAGATCCACCGCATCGAGCGGGTCAAGTACGCGTACCTGCGTTGCCTCGACCAGAAGCGGTGGGACGACCTGGCCGACCTGCTGACCGACGACGTCGAGGCGACCTACTCCGGCGGGGCCAACTCGTTCTCGGGCCGCGACGCGGTGATGGAGTTCCTGCGCCGGACGATGGGCGCCGTCACGTTCCACTCGTCGCACCACTGCCACCACCCCGAGATCGACCTGGTCGCGCCCGACCGGGCCGAGGCGACGTGGGCCCTCGAGGACACCGTCCTGCTCCTCGACCTCGACCTCGTCGTGCGCGGCGCCGCGTTCTACCACGACACCTACGTGAAGCGGGACGGCCGTTGGCTGATCGCGGCGACCGGCTACCAGCGGATCTGGGAGGAGCTCGCCCCGCGGTCCTCGGTCGAGGGCCTCCAGCTCACCGCGTCGTGGTGGACCACGGGCGGACGCAGCAGCCTGAGCGCCTAGGAGGGGGGGCCGATCGGCCCACCCGCGAGCGGGGCCTCACCGCCGCGTTCCAGCGGCCGATGAGGGAACCCATGTCGAGCGACACGGGGAGGGGCGACGTCGGGGCGCCCGCGCGCGCCCCCGCCCCCTGGGCGATCCGTGCCTGGGAGCGCACCCTCCGCCTGCGGATCGCCGGCATCGCCCTCATCGCGCTCGCCGCGGGCACCGCCGGCGGGCTCGACGCGGTCCTGATCGTCGTCGGCTGCTCCGGGCTGGCGACGGTCCTCCAGGCCCGGTCGTTCCGCCGCAACGGCGGCCGCATCGCAAGCGGCATCCTGGCCCTCGACCTGGTCACCGCGGTGGCCGTCGTCCTCGTCGAGCCGGCGATGGTCGACTGGGTGGCGATGGTGATGGTCGCCGTCATCGCCCTCACCGCGTCGGCTCACGCCACCCGGCCCGCGATCATCACCACCGTCGTCGGTTCGCTGTGCTTCCTCGCCCTGGAGACGGCGGGCCAGACCACCGACGGGGTGGAGCGATCGCTCGCCTTCGGCGTCGCCGGTCTCCTGGTGATCCTGGGCATGGGCACCCTCGTCGAGAGCGAGCGGGTGCTCCAGCGCCAGGTCGCCACGCTGGTGACCGACCTCGACGCGGTGCTGTGGACCCGTCACCCGCGCACCCACCGCATCACCTACGTCACCGGCCGGGTCGGTGACCTGCTCGGGTTCGCGCCGGAGGACTGGACCCGACCCGGGTTCTGGACCGACCGCCTGCACCCCGAGGACCGCGACCGGGTGCTCGCGATCACGGCGGACGCGGTCGCCAAGGGCATCGACCACGAGGTGACCTACCGGCTGATCCACGCCGACGGGCGGGTCGTCCACGTGAACGACCGCGTGTCGTCGGTCGAACCCGGGGCGTCACCGTCGAACGAGCTCCACGGCGTCACCGTCGACGTGTCGGCCCGGCACGCCATCGAGCAGGAGAGACGTCAGTACTCCGACATCGTCGAGCACATCGACCTGGCGCTGCTCGTCGCCCGCGTCGAGCACTTCCCGGGCGGGGCCGAGCTGCGGATCGTGTCGGCCAACCCCGCGTCGGAGACGTTCCTCGACCGACCGTGCGACGAGGCCGTCGGACACTCGGTGGTCGACCTGCTCCCCTACCTCGACCGCGACGGCATCCTCGACGGCCTGCTGTCGGTCGCCCGCCGCGGCCATCCGTTGCGCGCCGACGACGTCACCGTCGCCCGTGGCACCGTCCACCGCTCGGCGACGATCCAGGCGTTCCTGCTCCCCGGCGACCTGATCGCCATCGCCCTCCAGGACACGACCGAGATCACCACCGCGGCCCGCACCCTGCGTCGCCAGGCGCTGCACGACGCCCTCACCGGGCTCCCCAACCGGGCCCACCTCGACGAGCACGTCCGCGACGCGGTGCCCGAGGCGATGGCGTCGGGCACCCCGCTCGCCCTCCTCGTGATGGACCTGGACCAGTTCAAGGAGGTCAACGACGCGCTCGGCCACGCCGTCGGCGACCGGCTGCTCATCGCGGTCGCCGACCGGCTGCGGTCCCTCCTCGGCGCCACGTTCGTCGCCCGCATGGGCGGCGACGAGTTCGCGATCGTCATGAGCGGCGAGCGGGTCACCGAGGAGTACGCCGAGCGCACCGCCGCCAACATCGCCCACAGCCTCAGTTCGCCCTTCCTGCTCGACGACCTCCGCCTCCAGACCAACGTCAGCATCGGCATCGCGCTGGTGCCGCACCACGCGGTCGACGCCGACGAGCTCGTGCGCCGGGCCGACGTCGCCATGTACGTCGCCAAGGGCAACGGCGCCGCCCACTCCGTGTACCGCCCCGACGAGGACCACAACAGCGTCGCCCGGCTCACCCTGATCGGCGACCTGCGCGACGCGGTGAGCGACGGGCAGCTCGTCGTCCACTACCAGCCGGTGCTCGACCTCCTCACCGGCGAGATCACCCGCGCCGAGGCGCTCGTGCGCTGGCAGCACCCGCGGCTCGGGCTCCTCGGCCCCGACGAGTTCATCGGCCTCGCGGCCGTGTCCGGCGCGACCCACGCCATCGCCCGGTGGGTGCTGGAGGAGGCGACCCAGGCGACCGCCCGCTGGCGCGCCCTCGGCCACGAGGTCGGCGTGGCGGTCAACCTGTCGGTGCGGAACCTCTTCGACCGGGAGCTGACGACCGACGTCGAGCGGGCCCTCCTCACCTCGGGGCTCGAACCCGCCGACCTGGTTCTGGAGCTGACCGAGACCCAGCTCATGGACGACCCGTCGGTGGCCCTCGCCACGTTCCGGGCGCTGCGGGCCATCGGCGTCGGCACGTCGGTCGACGACTTCGGCACCGGCTACTCGTCGATGACCTACCTGCGCGACCTGCCGCTCACCGAGTTGAAGATCGACCGTTCGTTCATCGCCGACCTCCGCCGCCGCGACGAGGCGTACACGATCGTCCGCTCGATGATCGACCTCGGCCACAACCTCGGGCTCGAGGTCGTCGCCGAGGGCGTCGAGGACGCCGACGACCTGCCGACCCTCATCGGGTTCGGCTGCGACCGCGCCCAGGGCTTCCACATCGCCCGCCCGATGCCCGAGACCGACCTGATCGACTGGCTCACCGCCCGGTCCGCGCCCCGGTTGCCCCTCGCCGTCGAGTCGTCCTGACCGCCCCGTCGTGTCCGTCCGGTGGCGCCCGGGGCCACCGGCCGGGGCCGCGGCGCCGCGTCGAGCGAGGACCTCGATCGAGGTGGTCCCGGTCGCCCACCGGATGTGGGGCGGCCCGGGGCCGGTCGGTACTTTTGCGCCATGACCGCCACGCCCGACCTCGCCGCCGCCGCTGACGCCCTCGACGCCGCCGGGGCGGTCGTCGACGCCGCCGTCGGCGTGCTCGCCCGCGACGGCATCGACGCCCGCCAGGTCCTCGCCTACGAGGCCGCCCACGCCGCCGCCGCGGTCGCCACCGGGCGCGGCCTGCTCGACTACGGCGCCAAGGGCGACCTCGAGGCCGCCATCACCTGCGCCTTCGTCGCCGACGCGGTCGGCGACCTGGCCGGGAAGGTGTTCGGCCGCGAGGCCGAGTGGGGCGTCGACGCCGGCGCCCTCGACGGCACCCGCGGGTTCCTCGCCGCCTACCGCGACCCGGCGTTCCTCGCCGCGATCGACCAGCCCGGCCCCCGCCACCTCGACGACGACTTCGAGCTCGTGCAGGACACGTTCCGCCGCTTCGCCGACAAGGAGCTGGCCCCGATCGCCGAGCACATCCACCGGACGAACGGCGACATCCCCGAGGAGATCATCTCCGGCCTCGCCGAGCTGGGTGCGTTCGGGCTGTCGATCCCCGTCGAGTACGGCGGCTACGGAGAGGGCGGCGAGGGCGAGTACATCGGCATGGTCGTCGCCACCGAGGAGCTGTCGCGGGGGTCGCTCGGCGCCGGCGGTTCGCTGATCACCCGGCCCGAGATCCTCGCCCGGGCCCTCCTCGCCGGCGGCACCGAGGAGCAGAAGCACGAGTGGCTCCCCCGGCTCGCCTCGGCCGAGGTGATGAACGCCGTCGCCGTGACCGAGCCCGACTACGGCTCCGACGTCGCCGGCGTGAAGGTCACCGCCACGCCCACCGACGGCGGCTGGCTCGTCAACGGCGTCAAGACCTGGTGCACCTTCGGCGCCCGGGCCGACGTCCTGCTGCTCCTCGCCCGCACCGACCCCGACCGCACCAAGGGCCACCGGGGCCTGTCGATGTTCATCGCCCCCAAGCCGAGGGGCGACGGCCACGGCTTCGAGATCGTCCAGGACGCGGTCGACGGGGCGCCGGGCGGCGGGAAGATGGAGGGCCGCCCGATCGACACGATCGGCTACCGCGGCATGCACTCCTACGAGATCGCCCTCGAGGACTGGTTCGTCCCCGCCGCCAACCTGATCGGCCTCGACGAGGGTCAGGGGCGCGGCTTCTACTACCAGATGGCCGGGTTCGAGAACGGCCGCATCCAGACCGCCGCCCGGGCGCTCGGCGTGATGCAGGCCGCCTACGAGGCCGCCCGTCAGTACGCGCTCGACCGCTCCGTGTTCGGCCAGCCGATCGCCGAGTACCAGCTCACCCAGGCGAAGCTCGGCCGCATGGCGGTGGTGATCCAGGCGTCGCGCCAGTTCGCCTACGTCGTCGCCCGGCTGATGGCCAAGGGCGAGGGGCGCATGGAGGCGTCGCTGATCAAGGCGTACGTCTGCAAGGCGGCCGAGTGGGTCACCCGCGAGGCCATGCAGATCCACGGCGGCATGGGCTACGCCGAGGAGTACGACGTCAGCCGCTACTTCGTCGACGCCCGCGTGCTGTCGATCTTCGAGG
>JAAYBP010000278.1 GCA_012730075.1 Acidimicrobiales bacterium
ACCCGGACCCGACGCACCTCCGCCGCCGGGCCCGTACGGTCCGGTCGGCCCTCCGGGGGGCTGCCCACCTCCGTACGACGCACCGACCGGCACGGTGGGGTCCCCGTACGGTCCTGGCGGTGTCGGGGCGGTCGCCAGGGCCGGCACGAGGCCACCGGGACGCTGACGGATGTCGCTGCTGGTCATCGGCACCCCATCGTGGCCCGCGCGGACCCGCTCACCCTACGCGACCCCCCACCGCCCCCGGGTGGGAGGCCCCCCCGGGGGCGTAGGGTCCGTCCATGGACGACCGGCCGACACGCGAGCAGATCCGGCGGGCACCGAAGGTCCTGCTCCACGACCACCTCGACGGCGGCCTGCGACCCGCGACCGTGGTCGAGCTGGCCGCCGAGCACGGCTACGACCGCCTCCCGACCACCGACGTCGACGACCTGTCACGGTGGTTCACCGAGGGAGCGAACCGTCGTGACCTGGTCCTCTACCTCGACACCTTCGAGCACACCACCGGTGTCATGCAGGAACGGGATGCGATCGAGCGCGTCGCCGCCGAGTGCGCCCAGGACCTGGCCGACGACGGCGTGGTGTACGCCGAGGTCCGGATGGCCCCTGAGCTGTGCCTGGAGCGGGGCCTGACCCTCGACGAGGCGATCGAGGCCATGCTGGCCGGGTTCCGCACCGGCTCGGCCGACGGGCGCCTCCAGATCGGGCTGCTGGTGACGGCGATGCGCCACGCCGCCAACTCCAATGAGGTGGCCGAGGCCGCGCTCCGCCACCGCGACGAAGGCGTGGTCGGCTTCGACATCGCCGGCAGCGAGGCGGGCAACCCGCCGACGCGCCACCTCGACGCGTTCCGCACGGTCGCCGAGGAGAACTTCCACCTCACGATCCACGCCGGCGAGGCGTTCGGGTTGCCGTCGATCTGGGAGGCGGTGCAGATCTGCGGCGCCGAGCGGCTCGGCCACGGCGTGCGCATCGTCGACGACATCACCGTCGCCGACGGCCAGGCGAGCCTCGGGCGCCTGGCGGCGTTCGTGCGCGACCGGCGGGTGCCGCTGGAGATGTGCCCGACGTCGAACGTCAACACCGGCGTGTGCGACACGATCGCCGAGCACCCGATCGGCCTCCTGCGCCGGCTGCGGTTCCGGGTCACCGTCAACACCGACAACCGGCTGATGAGCGACACGTCGATGTCGAAGGAGATGCACCAGCTCGTCGAGGCGTTCGGCTACGGCTGGGACGACCTCGAGTGGCTGACGCTGAACGCCATGAAGTCGGCGTTCTGGCCGTTCGACAAGCGCCTCCGGATCATCAACGAGCGCATCAAGCCCGGCTACGCCGCCCTGCGCGCGTCGGGCCTCGGGGTGAGCCTCGCCGGCTGACGCCGCGGTGCCGTCCGACTCCGTGCCGACCCGGTCGTTCACCGGCCGGGGTCGCTCAGCTATCGGCTACCCCTCGACCGGTCGGCCCCCTCAACGAACGCGGTCGCGGTACTCGGCCGAGAGGAACACCGAGTTGGTGAGGCCGGCGAGCGTCGATCCGGAACCGAGCGCCCCGGACCAGTACGCCAGGGCCGACGCCTCGGGCGCCCGCTCGAGCATCGTCAGGTAGACCGCGGCGGTGGTGACCCGGTGGTGGAGGAACCACCGGCTCACGTTCGACTCGGTGTAGCTGAGCAGCACGTCGCCCCGATGCGCCCAGCCGAGCGCGATCCGCTCGGCCCAGGCGGTGCGCTCGTGGTCGGTGGCCGACCGTCCGAGCACCCGGCGCGCGGCCTCGTCGACGAACGCCTCGTCGTCGAGGCCGGTGAGCCCCAGCTCGGCCGATTCGGCGACGAAGCGGGCGATCGAGCGGAGGTCGGTGCGCACGGCGCGGAGCTGCCACTCGCGCAGGGCGTAGGAGGAGCCGTCGGGCGGACGGCCGAGGGCGGCGAGGTACAGGCGGATCACCGGCGGTCCGACCGTCGTGTGCTCGGACCGGGAGTACAGCGGGGCGAGCACCGACCCGGCGCGGCGGCGGTCCCACGCCGTGGTGCCGACCGCGGCCATCAGCTCGGAGTACGTCGGCGTCCGGCCGAGCACGTCGGCCCACGCCCGGTCGACGAACGCGCCCTGGGTCGCGAACGGCGGGTACGGCCCGGCGAGGCGCGCCGCGATCACCCGCGACACGAAGTTCACCCCCGCGATGCCGGACGCCTCGTTCGGCCACTGATCCGACAGGATCGTGACCACGTAGCCGCCGCCGGTGGTCTCGACCGCGCCGGACGAGTTGAGCCGCCACCGGCAGCAGCGGGAGGAGAAGAAGCCGTTCTTCATCGGGACCCTCGTGCCCGGCGGTACCCCCGCCGTGATGCCCCACCGCTGGGAGGCGACGACGTCCAGCAGGTAGCCGCGGGCGATCGCCCGGTAGCTGGCGGTCAACGGGCCGCCGCCGTAGAGGAGCTGCTCCATCAGCCGGGTGCGGTCCCGGGCGGAGGTCGAGGTGAGGCCCCACGGGCTGGCGGGGGTGGTCTGGGTCAGCCCGAAGTCGGCGTCGACGCGCCGCATCCCGGCCACGCCGCCGAGCGACAGCCAGAGCGCGCTGGCCTCCGGATCGGCCGAGCGGGAGATCATCGGCCCGACGCGGGCGTGCTCCCAGGCGGTGAGGCCACGGCCCTCGCGCTGGGCCCGCAGCAGCAGCCCGGCGAGGATCTCCGCCTTCAGGACGCTGGCGGTCGTGATGCGCCGGTCGGGGCGGTACTCGTACCAGCAGCCGGTGCGCCGGTCGTGCACCGACGCGGTGAAGCGCTGGTTGGGCCAGCGGCGGCGCAGCTCGGCGTCGAACGCGGCGGTGAACGGAGTCGGCTCGCACGCCGCCCGACCGGTGGTCGCGGCGGCCGCCGGAGCGACGTCGGACGCGGACTCGGCGGTCGCCGCGGCGGGACCGCCACCGACCGAGCCCAGGCCGACGACCACCGCCAAGACGACGGCGGCCACCCGCCGGACGGGACGCGGCGAGTGCCTCACCGGTCGGTGAACGCCTCGCCCTGGCGGGCGGTCAGGGTCACGAGGTCGTCCAGCGCCACGTTCATGTCGACCAGGTGCAGCCCCCACGTCTCGCCCAGGGACTCCTCCAGGAAGCCGTCCCGGGGACGGATGTCGTCACCCGGGGCGAGGCCGATCGCCAGGTAGTCGTGGGTGTCGGTCGCCTGGCACGAGACGTCGAGCGCGTCGGGTACCGACACGAACCGGGTCTCGAGGTCGCCGAGTGCGTCGAGCGCCCCCGCGTTGCCGATGAGCGGCGCCTCGACGGGGACGATCGCGTCGGCGTGGTCCTCGCCGAGCAGGCCGACGGCGTCGACGCACAGGACCCGGCGCCCCTCGGTCTGCCGGCCGAAGAAGGCGCCGGCGACCGGCGGCCGATCGGCGGGGTAGCTCGACCAGGTGACGACGCAGCCGACCTCGTCGGCGCTGGTGCACGCGGGCACCTGGTCGAACGATCCGCCGACCACCTCTCCCGGCGGCGCGAGCACGGACGCCCCGAACAGGTGGGCGGCGACGAGCCGGTCAAGGAGCAGGGGCTCGTCGTCGATCTCCTCGGCGACCAGCCGGGTGAGGATGCCGGCGCCCTGCGAGTGGCCGATCAGGACGACACCGCGGCCCTCGTTCCACGTCGACACGTAGGTGCGCCACGCGTCGAGCACGTCCTCGTAGGCCGTGTCGCGCGCCGAGCCGCCGGTCTCGGGCTCGTCGCCGAAGAGGCCGGCGAGCGTCACCTGCCGGTACACGGGCGCGTACATCCGGCACGACCGGGCGTACTGGGCGGCCTGGGCGACGACGGTGAGGGCCTCGCCGTCGTCGGGCGTCCACTCCAGGTCGCTGTTGACGCCCGGGTCGGCCGACACCGTCGGGTAGACGTAGAAGCAGTCGATCGGCGCGTCAAGGTCGGCCTCGCGCTCCTCGACGGTGACCGTGCCCGTGGCGTCGACGACGGTGACGTCGAGGTCACGGCACTGGTCGTCGTCGAGGTCGGGGCGGCAGATCCACCGCTCGTCGAGCCCGTAGATCGTGCTGGTGTGCCCGTGGTACGGGTCGGGCACCGCCTCGGTGGTGGTCGACCCCGTCTCGGTGGTCGTGGAACCGGCGGCGTCGTCGCCTCCCCCGTCGTCGCCGCTGCACGCGACGACCCCGACGAGCAGCACCGCCACCGCCACACCGCGGATCAGCGCCCGGCGGAGGGACGGCGGGGCGGAGGCCGGGTCGGTACGGGTCGAGATCACGACGGGTCCTCCAGGATCCGGGCGGTGGCGCTGCAACCGAGGCGGGTCGCGCCGGCGTCGAGCATGGCCCACGCGGTCACCGCGTCGCGGATGCCGCCCGACGCCTTGACGCCGAGCCGGTCGCCGACGGCGGCTCGCATGCGCCGCACCGCCTCGACCGACGCACCGCCGGCCGGGTGGAACCCGGTGGACGTCTTGACCATGTCGGCCCCCGCCGCCTCGGCGGCCGCGCAGGCCCGCTCGAGCGCATCGGGCGCGGCACCGGCGAGGAGCCAGGCCGACTCGACGATCACCTTGAGCAGACCGGGCACCGACGCGCGCACCGCCGCCAGTTCATCGTGCACACCGTCCCAGTCGCCCGCCGCCGCCCGCCCGAGGTCGATCACCACGTCGATCTCGCTCGCTCCCGCCGCGACGGCCGCCGCCGCCTCGGCCGCCTTCACCGCCGGGACGTGGGCACCGGACGGGAAGCCGACGACCGCCGCGGTGGCGATGGCGTCGGGTAGGGCGACCGGCAGCGGCAGGCGCGACGGCGACACGCACACGGCGGCGACCCCCAACCTGGCCGCTTCCCGGCACAGCGCGGCGACGTCGTCGTCGGTCGCCGCGGGGGTGAGCAGGGTGTGGTCGATCGCCCGGGCGAGGGTGGCGCGGGACCGGTCGGCCGGGGCGTCCATCGCGGCCAGACTGTCACAGTGCGCACGACCGTCGTCGACCATCCGCTCGCCGCCCAGGCCCTCGGCCGCCTCCGCGACGTCACCACCGACCGAGCCGCGTTCCGCCAGGCGATGGACGACCTCGCCGGTCTGCTGGTCGTCGAGGCCACCCGACGGCTCCCGACCGTCGCGGTCGACGTCGAGACGCCGCTCGCCGCGACGTCGGTGGTGCGCGTCGACCCCCAGCCGCTGACCGTCCCGGTGCTGCGTGCCGGCCTGGGCCTGCTGCCGGGCGTGCTCCGGCTCCTGCCCGACGCGCCGACCGGCTTCATCGGCGTCGCCCGCGACGAGACCACCCTCGAACCGGTGCCGTACATGGACTCCGTGCCCGCCGACCTCGACGGGCGGCCGGTGCTGGTGCTCGACCCGATGCTGGCCACCGGCGGGTCGCTCGCCTTCGCGTGCGATCTGCTCGCCGCCCGCAACCCGGGCCCGGTCACCGCGGTGTGCGTGCTCGCCGCGCCCGAGGGCGTAGCCCGCATCGAGGCCTCGGGCCTGGTCGACGACCTCGTCGTCGCCGCGATCGACGAGCGGCTGAACGACGTCGCCTACATCGTCCCCGGCCTCGGCGACGCCGGCGACCGCCTGTTCGGCACCGCCTGACCCCGAGGGCGGTCAGAGGCCGAGGGCGGCGGGGAGGGCGGCGACCACCGCGTCGGCCCGCTCGGCGGCGCGGGCTCGCGCCGCGGGCAGGTCGCCGTCGGCGCCGACGGGCTCGACGACCTCGACGTAGGCCTTCAGCTTCGGTTCGGTGCCGCTCGGCCGGACGACGACCCGGCCACCGTCGGTCGTGAGGATCACCACGTCGGACGGGGGCAGCATCCGCTCGGGCGAGCCGAAGGCGAGGTCCTCCACGCGGGTGACCGCGGCGTCGGCGAGGCGGTCGGGCCCCCCGGCGCGCAGGGCGGCCATCGCCGCCGCGATGCGGGCTGCGCCCGCGCCCCCCTCGAGTCGCACGGACCACTGCCGGGTGTGGTGCACGCCGAACCGCCGGGCCAGGTCGTCGAGCCGCCCGGGGATGCTCTCCCCCGCGGCGAGCACGTCGCTCACCATCTCGGCCGCGACGAGCAGGGCGCCGATGCCGTCCTTGTCGTGCACGACGTCGCCGACGCAGTAGCCGAGGGCCTCCTCGTAGCCGAACGCGAGCCGCTGGTGCGCCCCGGGCGCCCGTGCCACCCACTTGAAGCCGGTGAGGGTCTCGGCGTAGGCGACGCCTGCGTCCGCGGCGAGGGCCCGCAGGAGCGAGGACGACACGATCGTGGTCGCCATCACCCCGTCGGCGGGCAGGTCTCCTCGCCGGACGAGGTGGTCGGCGAGCAGCCAGCCCAGCTCGTCGCCGCTGAGCGGCCGCCACGACGCGGGGTCGTGGGGATCGCGGCCGGGCGGGTCGACGACGGCCATCGCCAGGCGATCGGCGTCGGGGTCGTTGGCCAGGGCCACGTCGGCGCGGGACCACGCCGCCTGCTCCAGCAGGCGGTCGAGCGCGCCGGGCTCCTCGGGGTTCGGGAAGGCGACGGTCGGGAAGTCCGGATCGGGGACGGCCTGGTCGTCGACCTCGTGCAGGTCGACGAAGCCGACCCGCCACGCGGCGGCGCGCACGGTGGCGGCGCCGACCCCGTGCAGCGCGGTGTGGGCGACCGCGACCCGCGGCTGGGTGCGGGGCGCACCGAGCAGCCCGACGAGCGACGCGAGGTACGCGTCGACGATCTCCTCGCCGGCGCGGGTCACGCGCGCCGCGCCCGGCCCGGCGAGGGGCAGATCGGTGACCCGCTCGACGAGGTCCATGGCCCCCAGCACGGCGGCGGCCTGCTCGGCGTCGAGCTGACGGCCCTCCGCGTCGTACACCTTGTAGCCGTTGTCGGAGGCCGGGTTGTGGCTGGCGGTGACCATGATCCCGGCGGCGGCGCCGAGGTGGCGGACCGCGAACGCGAGGACGGGCGTCGGGCACGGTTCGGGCAGCACGACGACGTCGAGACCGGCCCCGGCGAGCACCGCCACCGAATCGTCGAGGAACGCCGCTGAGCCGTGGCGGGCGTCGCGGCCGATCGCGACCAGGCGACGACCGCCGCCGTGGCCGTTCACCCACGCCGCGACCCCGGCCGCCGCCCGGCGCACGACCACCCGGTTCATGCGGTTCGGCCCGGGGCCGAGTGCGCCGCGCAGGCCGGCGGTGCCGAACTCCAGCCGGGCGCGGAACAGCTCGGCCAGCTCGTCGGTGATCGCCTCGTCGGCCGTGCCGGCACGGATCCGCCGCAGCAGGTCCTCGACCGCGGCGGCCGTAAGCGGGTCGGGGTCGTCCGCGACCCACGCCTCCGCCCGCGCCAGAAGGTCGCCGACCCGTCGGTCGCCGCCCGGGGCCGAGCCGTCCGCCACCGGTTTCCCCGCTACGCGTCCAGCACCCGGACGAGCTGCGCCAGCGAAAGGCCCGGCCGGGCGCCGGTGTGGCCGAGCACGGCGGCGGCGGCGATCGAGCCGAGGCGCCCGCACCGGTCGAGCGGCATCCCCTGCGTGTAGCCGTGGAGGAAGCCCGCCGCGTACAGGTCGCCGGCCCCGGTCGTGTCGACCAGCTCCGCGACCGGATGCGCCGGGACGTCGTGGGTCTCGTCCGCGGTGACGACCATCGAGCCCTTGGCCCCCTGGGTGAGGCATGCGATCCGGGCCCGGCCCCGCACCTTGGCCACCGCGTCGTCGAAGTCGTCGACCTGGTAGAGCCGGGTGATCTCGTCGGTGTTGGCGAAGAGGATGTCGACCTCGTCGTCGATCAGGGCGAGGAAGTCGTCGCGGTGGCGCTCGACGCAGAAGCCGTCGGACAGCGTGAGGGCGACCTCCCGCCCGGCTTCGTGGGCGGCGTCGGCGGCGACGCGGTAGGCCGCCTTGGCGTCGTCGCGGTCGAACAGGTAGCCCTCGAGGAAGGTCACCTTGGCGGCGCGGACTGCGTCGAGGTCGAGGTGCTCGGGGCCGAGCAGCGACGAGGCGCCGAGGTAGGTGTTCATCGTGCGCTGGGCGTCGGGCGTCACCATGATCAGGCAGCGGCCGGTGGCCGGGCCGTCGGTGGCGCGGGGCGAGTCGAAGTGGACGTCGAGAGAGGCGAGGTCGTGCCCGAACACGACGCCGAGGTCGTCGTCGTGGACCCGGCCGATGTAGGCCGCCCGCCCGCCGAACGACGCCACCCCGACCAGGGTGTTCGCCGCCGAGCCGCCGGACATCTCGGTGCGGTGGCCCATCGCCGCGTACAGCTCCTCGACGCGGTCCTCCTCGATCAGGGCCATCGAACCCTTCACCAGCTCGTGGGCGTCGAGGAAGGCGTCGGCCTCGTGGCTCAGGACGTCGACCAGGGCGTTGCCGATGCCGACGACGTCGAACGTAGGGGTGGGTGACACGGGCGACGACGCTACTCGCGTGGCTAGGGTCCCGGTCACGACGGGTCGCGGGGGCGGCCCCAGGGAGGCAGTTGCGCATGAGGTCGTTCAGGGGTTGGGCCGCCGCCGCGGTCGCCACGGTGACGCTGGGAGCGGTGGCGGTCGCCGCTCCCCCGGTCGCGGGCGCGCCGCCCGCCGCCCGGCCCGCCCAGGGCGCGCCGGCCCCGGGCTTCGACGACCCGGGCATCCCCGTGCGGCCCGCCTCCGAGCGCTACGTGCGCGAGGTGTTCCTCGGCGCGCTGGGACGCGGCGTCGACGAGCCCAGCCTCGCCTACTGGGGCGAGCGGATCGACGACGGCATGGCGAGGGGCACCTTCGCCGCCCACGTCGTCCGCTCCCAGGAGTCGGTGCGCCGCCGGGTCGTAGCCACCTGGGCCGCCGCCGGCCTGACCCCGGGCGCCGGCGCGGTCGACGCCGACGTCGCCGCCGCCCGCTCCGGTCGGCTGACGATCGAGGCGCTGCTGCTCCGCCTGGTGTCGTCGCAGGAGTTCTACGAGACCGAGGGCGGCGACAGCCCCGCCGGCTTCGTGCAGGCGCTGTACGACGTCGTGCTCGATCGGGTTCCCGATCGCGCCGGCGCCGACTACTGGCTGGCCCGCCTCCAGGGCGGAGACAGCCTCCGTACGATCGCCAAGGGCTTCGTGTACTCCGCCGACCACCTCCGTGCGGTCGTCGACGACGCCCACGACCGCCTGCTCGCCCGCGCCGCCGACGACGCGGAGCGCACCGACTGGGCGGCCCGCATGCGGCGGGGCGAGGGCGTCCTGCACGTCGACGTGGCGCTCGCGGCGGGCGAGGAGGCGTGGACCACCGGGTGCAGCGCGCTCGACCCGAACCGCTGCCTGCTGCCGTTCCCGAACGACGTCCTGACCCTGCCCGACGCGACCACCGACACCGGGCGGCGGGTCGTGCTCAAGCCGTCGTGGCTACCCGCCAACGCCGCCGGCGCGCCGTTCGACCCGACCGAGTGGAACCGCCAGGACGGCTTCAGCCCGGGGTCGGCGATGCTGATCCACTCCGCCGGCATCGACCCCACCGAGTCGGGGCTCCCCCACCTGAGCGACATCGACGCCTCCCTCGACGGCGACTCCCCGATCGTGGTCGTCGACACCACCGACGGGAGCCGCTGGCCGTTCTGGGCGGAGCTCGACAGCAACGCGTCCGACGATTCGGAGCGGGCGTTGATCATCCGGCCCGCCGTGAACTTCGTCGAGGGCCACACCTACGCGGTCGGCATCGGCGACGTCGTCGACGCCGCCGGCGACCCGGTCGAGGCCTCGGCCGGGTTCCGGGTCTTCCGCGACAACCTCCCGTCCGCCGACCGGCGGGTCGAGGAGGAGCGCGTGCGCGCCGAGTTCGCCATCGACAACGTGGTGTCCGCCGGCCTCGATCGCGACACCCTGTTCGCGGCGTGGACGTTCACCGTCGCCAGCACCCGCAACCTGGCCGAGCGCATCGTCCACATGCGCGACGAGGTGCTCGTCTCCGGTGTCGGCGGCGACACGCCGTTCACGGTCACGAGCGACGAGCCCCGGGCCGACGGTACCCGTCGCATCGGGGGCACCTACACGGTGCCGTCGTACCTGACCGGTGACGGCGCGCCCGGTTCGCGCCTCAACCTCGGCGACGACTGGCTGCCGGAGCAGAACGGCACGATCACCGTCCCGTTCGTGTGCACGATCCCCGACACCGCGCTGACCACGCCGGCGCGCGCCGGGCTCTACGGCCACGGGCTGCTCGGCACCGGCGGCCAGGCCAACTCCGGCTACGTCCGCGACCTCGCCCGCGAGCACAACATGGTGTTCTGCGGCACCGACTACCTCGGCATGTCGGACTCGGACCTCGGCAACACGATCGGGATCATCGCCGACCTGAGCCGGTTCGCCGAGCTGCCCGACCGCAACCAGCAGGGCCTCCTGAACTTCATGGTGCTCGGCCGCCTCCTCACCGACCCCGAGGGGCTGTCGAGCGATCCCGCCTTCCAGGACGGCGACGGCGACCCCGTCGTCGACGGCTCCGACCTCGTGTACTACGGCCTCAGCCAGGGCGGGATCATGGGCGGGGCGCTGGTGGCGGTCAGCCCCGACATCACCCGCGGCGTGCTCGGCGTGCCGGGCATGAACTACTCGACCCTGCTCGAGCGCAGCGTCGACTTCGACCCGTTCTTCCTCATCATGGCGGGCAGCTACCCCAGCGCCCTCGACCGGATGATGATGATCTCGGTCATCCAGATGCTGTGGGACCGCGGCGAGGGCAACGGCTACGCCAACCACATGACGCGCGACCCCCTGCCGGGCACGCCGGTGCACGAGGTGCTGCTCCAGGTGGCCTTCGGAGACCACCAGGTCGCCATCGCCGCCGCCGACGTGCAGGCCCGCACCTACGGTGCCGCCACGAACGACCCACCCCTGGCGGACGGCCGCAGCGGCGACGTCACCCCGCTCTGGGACATCGACCGCATCTCGTCCTGGCCCCACGACGGGTCGGCGACGATCTACTGGGACAGTGGCACCCCGGCCCCGCCGTACGAGAACGTGCCGCCCCGCCCGCCCGACTACGGCGAGGACCCCCACAGCGACCCGCGCGCCGACCCCGACGCCCGGGACCAGATCAGCGAGTTCCTGAAGCCCGGCGGCGTCGTCGTCGACGTGTGCGACGGCGCTCCCTGCCTGGTCGACTTCGCCTGACCGTTACATCTGGGGTCAGACCCCAGATGTAACGGTCAGGCCCGGGCCACCACCGCCAGCAACTCGGCCACGCGCGTCGCGCGCGCCGCGGTGCGCACGATCTCGGCCACCTCGCCGTCGGCCGCCAGCGGGGACTCGCCCACCACGACCGTGCTCGCGTCGAGCAGCTCGTCGTGGAACGTGCTCGCCTTCAGCGAGGCGAGCAGCTCGGGCGAGTGGGCTCCGGAGTCGCGCCGGTCGCGGCCGACGTCGCCCAGGACCGAGCGCACCTCGAACGGCCCGAGCAGCGTCGAGAAGACGAGGACCGGCTGATCGCGGTCGCCGAGGCGCACCACGTCGTCGTCGATCACGGTGACGTCGGGTCCGCCCAGCTCGATCGAGCGCACGGCCGACAGCCACGTGAAGGGGTTGCTGCCCCGCCGCTCGTCGGCGACCAGACGCCGGAGCTGGCAGGCGGACAGGTCCGGATGGCACCGCGGGTCGGACCCCACGACCACGTCGCGCCCGTGGTCGGGCGTCAACAGGGCGGTGACGGAGGGGACGGTGTGGACCAGGGCGGCGGTGAGGCGCAGCGCTTCGATGCCGGGCAACGGAGGACCTCCGGGTCGGTTGTTAGGTGTACCTATCACATCCGTTCAGGTGGTGTTCAACCGGGACGGGTCGGACGGTGCCGGGCGGGGACCGCCCCGGGGTCACCGGCTAGGTTGGGCGACCTGACGACCCGTCAGATCCGCCCGACCACCAGGAGCCCCGATGCCCGCTCCCGCACCGGCCCTCGGGGCCGAGGGCTGGTTCACCACCGAGCCCGAGCCCGCCCTCCTCGGCCACCGCTGCCCCGCGTGCGGCACGGTCGCCTTCCCCCGCCCCGCGCTCGGGTGCCCCAACCCGGGCTGCGCGTCCGACGAGCTGGAGCCGACCCCGCTGTCGCGGCGCGGCCGCATCTGGTCCTACACCGACGCCTGCTACCAGCCGCCGTCGCCGTACGTGCCTCCCACCGACGAGCACCTTCCGTTCTGCATCGCGGCGGTCGAGCTGCCCGGGGAGAGGCTGATCGTCCTCGGCCAGGTCGTGGCGGGCGTGACCGTCGACGAGCTCACCGTCGGCCAGGAGGTCGAGCTGGTCGTCGACGTGCTCTTCACCGACGACGAGGCCGAGCACCAGGTCTGGAAGTGGCAGCCGGTGGAGGCGGCGTCGTGAGCACGCCCGCACCGGTCGCCGTGCTCGGGGTCGGCATGCACCCCTGGGGCAAGTGGGGCCGCAACTTCGTCGAGTACGGCCGCGTCGCCGCCCAGGCCGCGCTCGCCGACGCCGGCGTCGACTGGGCCGACGTCGACTTCGTCGCCGGCGCCGACACCATGCGCAACGGCTACCCCGGCTACGTGTCGGGGGCGACATTCGCCCAGGCGCTCGGCTGGAACGGCGCCCGCGTCGCCTCCTGCTACGCCGCCTGCGCCTCGGGGTCGACCGCGCTGGAGGCGGCCCGCACCCGGATCCTCGCCGGATTGTCCGACATCGCCCTCGTCGTCGGGGCCGACACCACGCCCAAGGGCTTCCTCGCCCCCAACGCGGGCGACCGCCCCGACGATCCCGACTGGTTGCGGTTCCGGCTGATCGGCGCCACCAACCCGACCTACTTCGCCCTCTACGCCCGGCGCCGCATGGACCTCTGGGGTGCGACCGACGAGGACTTCGCCCGCATCAAGGTCAAGAACGCGCGGAACGGCCTCGCCAACCCCAACGCCCGCTACCGCAAGGCGGTCACCGTCGACGAGGTGCTGGCCAGCCCGATGGTCGCGTCACCGCTGCGCCTGCTGGAGATCTGCGCCACCTCCGACGGCGCCGCCGCGGTGGTGCTCGCGTCGGAGGCCGCGGCCCGGCGGCTCACCACCGATCCGGTCACCGTTCGGGCGGTGTCGACGGTGACGCCGTCGTACCCCAACGTCGTGCCCGACCTGCCCGACATCGCCGCCGACTCGGCCATCGCCGTGCCCGCCCCCGACGTCACGTTCAAGGCGTCGATCGCGGCCGCCGCCTACGAGGAAGCCGGCATCGGCCCCGAGGACCTCTCCCTCGCCGAGGTCTACGACCTGTCGACCGCCATGGAGCTCGACTGGTACGAGGACATCGGCCTCTGCGGGCCCGGCGAGGCCGAGAAGCTGCTCCGCGACGGCGCCACCGAGATCGGCGGGCGGATCCCGGTCAACGCGTCGGGCGGGCTGGCCTGCTTCGGCGAGGCGGTCCCCGCCCAGGCGCTGGCGCAGGTGTGCGAGCTGACCTGGCAGCTCCGCGGCCAGGCCGGCGACCGCCAGGTCGAGGGCGCCCGCGTCGGCATCACCGCCAACCAGGGCCTCTTCGGCCACGGCTCGTCGGTGCTCCTCGCCCGCTAGCTCGCCCCGCGGGTTCGCCCCCCAGGCCAGATCGTCCGCCCCGCGAGCCAGCTGAGACCCGCCAGGCATGGGGTCTCCACGATCTCTCGGATTCGGGGAGCTCCGGGCCGCGGCCTCAGGCGAGCCAGCGGCTGAGGCTCTCGATCACGCAGACCGGCTTGTCGCCGCCCTCGCGCTCGATGGTGATGGTGATCGTCGTGTCGACCCCGCCGGCGACGTCGGTGGCATCGTCCAGCCGGGCCGAGGCGCGCAGGCGCGATCCCACCGGCACCGGGGCCGGGAAGCGGACCTTCCCGGTGCCGCGGTTCAGGCCGGCCGACACCCCGCGGACCTCGACGATCTGCGGCAGGAACCGGTTCGACAGCGCCAGCGTCAGGTAGCCGTGGGCGATCGGCCCGCCGAAGGGCGACTCGGCCCGGGCCCGCTCGACGTCGACGTGGATCCACTGGTGGTCGCCGGTGGCGTCGGCGAACAGGCCGACCTGCTCCTGGGTGACGGTGACCCAGTCGCTGGTGCCGAGGTCGGTGCCGACCGCGGCGCGCACCGCGTCGAGACCGTCGAGGATCGTGGCGGCCATCAGGGGTGCTGGCTCGAGACGGACACGACCTCGCCGGTCATGTACGACGAGTACGGGCTGGCGAGGAACACGATCACGTTGGCGACCTCCCACGGTTCGGCGGCGCGGCCGAGGGCCTCGCGCTCGGTCAGCTCGGCGAGCAGCTCGTCGCTGGTCACCTTGGCGAGGAACGGATGCATGGCGAGGCTCGGGGCCACCGCGTTCACCCGCACGCCGAAGTCGGCCGCCTCGACCGCCGCGCAGCGGGTGAGGGCCATGACGCCCGCCTTGGCCGCCGCGTAGTGCGCCTGGCCGCGCTGGGCCCGCCAGCCGAGCACCGACGCGTTGTTGACGATCACGCCGCCGGCGCCCCGATCGCGCATGTGGCGGAGGACGGCCCGGGTGGCGCGGAACGTGCCGTTGAGGGTGACGTCGATGACGACCGACCACTGCTCGTCGGTCATGTCGACCAGGTCGGCGGTGCCGCCGAGGCCGGCGTTGTTGACCATGACGTCGATGCCGCCGAGCCGCTCGGCGGCGACGTCGACGAGGGCGTCGACGTCGGCCTGCACGGTGACGTTGCACAGCGCGGTGTCGGGGCGGATGCCGGTCTCCCCGGCGAGGCGGTCGGCGGTCTCGCCGAGGCGCCGCTCGTGGAGGTCGCTGATCAGCACCCGCGCGCCCTCCTCCAGCGCTCGCCGGGCGACGGCGGAACCGATGCCGGTGCCCGCGGCCGCGGTGACCACGACGGCGCGGTCGGCGAGCAGCCCGTGGCCGGGGACGTACTCGGGGGGTGGGTTCGCCATCGGCGTGCCTCCGGTCAGCGGGTCGGGTTCGGTTCGCGGGGCAGACCGAGGCCGCGCTCGCCGATGATGTTGCGCTGGATCTGGTTCGACCCGCCGTAGATCGTGTCGGAGCGGGTGAACAGGAACAGCCGTTGGGCGTCGGTGAGCTCGTCACCCGGCTCGGGGCCGGCGTCGTCGCGCCCGGTGAGGGCGTGGGCGCCGGCGGCGTCGACCGCCAGTTCGCCGAGCGTCCGGTGCCAGGACGCCCAGTAGAGCTTGGTGATGAGCGCCTCCCTAGGCGTGTCGGCGGTGGTCGACAGCACCCGCAGGGTGTTCCACCGCATGATCTCCAGCTCGGCGTGGAGGCGCACGACCCGCTGGCGGATCGCCGGTTCGGTCAGGCGACCGTTCGCCCGGAGGCCGGCGACCACTGCGTCGAGCTCGTTGCGGAACGCGAGCTGCTGGCCGAGCGTCGACGCGCCGCGCTCGAAGGCGAGCAGGCCCATCGCCACCTTCCAGCCCTCGTTCACGCCGCCGATGACGTCGGCGTCGGTCGCCCGGGCGCCCTCGAAGAACACCTCATTGAACTCGGCGGTGCCGGTGACCTGGCGGATCGGGCGGATCTCGATGCCGGGCTGGTCCATCGGCACCATGAAGAACGTGATGCCCCGGTGCTTCGGTGCGTCGCGGTCGGTGCGGGCGAGCACGAAGCACCAGTGCGACCACTGGGCGAGCGACGTCCACACCTTCTGGCCGTGGAGCGTCCAGCCGTCGCCGTCGCGCTCGGCCCGGGTCGACAGGTTGGCCAGGTCGCTGCCGGCGTCGGGCTCGGAGTAGCCCTGGCACCACAGCTCGGTGCCCGCCTTGATGCCGGGGAGGAACCGGGCCCGCTGCTCGTCGGTGCCGAAGTGGATCACCGTCGGGGCGACCAGGCCCTCGCCGATGTGACCGAGGCGGCCCGGACCCTGCGCCCGGGCGTACTCCTCGTACCAGATCACCTGCCGGTGGAGGCCGAGGCCCCGCCCGCCGTGCTCCGCGGGCCAGCCGACGCCGGTCCAGCCGTGGGTCCCGAGGTGCCGCTCCCACGCCCAGCGCTCCTCGAACAGCGAGTGCTCGTCGCCGGGCCCGCCCCGGCCGCGCACGACGGCGAACTCGCCGTCCAGCGCGTCGGTGAGCCACTCCCGCGCCTCGGCGCGGAACGCCTCGTCGTCGGCGCTGAAGTGCAGGTCCATCGGCGGGCGACGATATCTGACGCCCCGTCAGATCCAGGAACCGCGTAACACTTGGGGTCGGAGGAAAACCGTTACCC
>JAAYBP010000279.1 GCA_012730075.1 Acidimicrobiales bacterium
CCCGACGACGTGAAGGCGGTCGCCAAGCCCGCCCTCCGCCACCGGTTGCAGATCCGGGCGGAGGCCGCCCTCGAGGGACTGACCGCCGACCGCGTCATCGACAACCTGCTGGCGACGGTGCCCGCGCCCCGCTGATGGCCCCCGACGACCGCGAGCCGGACACCGGTGCGGGCCGGGTCCGCACGAGCCTGCTCCCGGCCGGTACCGCCCGCCTGGCATGGGGTTTCGTCGCGCTCGTCGGGCTCCGTCTGCTGCTCCCCGACGAGCTGCCCTTCCCGTGGTGGTCGCCGACCGCCGTGCTGATCGTCGTCGCCGGCCTCGACGTCGCGCTCGCCCTCTCGCCCGCCCGCCTCGAGGTGGGCCGCGACCTGCCCGACCAGGTGGCCCTCGGGGGGACCGCCCGCAGCGCGGTGATCGTGCGCAACCCGACCGACCGCCGCGCCCGCCTCGCCGTCGCCGACGAGCTGGCCCCCTCCCTCCGCGCCGACGCGCGGCGATGGCGCACCGATGTCCCGGCCCGCAGCGAGGCCCGCGTCGACACCCGGATCCGACCGGGCCGCCGAGGCCGCTTCCAACCCCGCGACGTCGTGCTGCGCTCGATCGGCCCGCTCGGCCTCGCCGGCCGCCAGGGCACCGCCGACGCGCCCGGCCGTCTCAAGGTCGTGCCCGCGTTCCCCAGCCGCGCCGACGCCGAGTTGCGCCTCGCCCAGGCCCGACGCCTCGAGCTCGGCGTCCGCACCGTGCGGCTCCCGGGCACCGGCACCGACTTCGACCAGCTCCGCGAGTACTCCCCCGACGACGACTTCCGCCGCATCGACTGGGCGGCCACCGCCCGATCGCCGACGCCGATCGTCCGCACGTACCGCGCCGAGCGCAACCAGACGATCCTCGTGCTGCTCGACGTCGGCCGCACCACCGCCGGGCGGGTCGCCGACGTGCCCCGGGTCGAGCACCTGCTCGACGCCACGTTCGCCCTGGTCACCGTGGCCACCGGGCTGGAGGACGGCGTCGGGCTGGTCGCCTACGACGACCGCGTGCGCGCCTCACTGCCGCCGTCGCACCGGCCCGATCAGCTCGCACGGGTCGTCGAGGCCACCTACGAGCTCGAGCCCGCCCTCGTCGAGACCGACCACCGCCGCGCCCTCCGGCACGTGAAGTCGCGCTATCGCCGCCGGACCACCGTCGTGATCGCCACCGACCTCACCGAGGCGATCGTCGCCCGCACCCTCGTACCCGCCCTGCCGCTGGTCCTGCGCGACTCTCGGGTGTTCGTCGTGGCGGTGTCGGACCCGGAGGTGCGTGGCTGGGCCGACTCCCCCGCCCTCGACGACGAGGACGCGTACCGGCGGGCCGCCGCGACATCGGCCCTCGACGAGCGGGCCCGGCTCGCCGCCCGCCTCCGGGGCCTGGGGGTGACCGTGGTCGACGAGCCGCCCGGAACCCTTTCGGGGTCGCTGGTCGACGCCTACCTGAAGGCCCGGGGGTGACGGTGGACGCCGACCGACCCGGCCCGGAACCCGCCGACCCGACCGGCGGCGGCGACGCGCCCGTTGACGGCTGGCGTCCCCTGACCGAGGGACGCCAGGCCGAGGTCTTCCTGCGCCCCGACGGGCGGGTCGTGAAGCTCATGCGCGACGACCGGGGCGGCCCCTGGATCCAACGGGAGGCGACCGCGATGCGGGCCCTGCGCGAGCAGGGCGTGCCGGTCCCGGCCGTGGTCGAGATCGTCGAGGTCGACGGCCGGGCGGGCCTGGTGATGGAGCGCGTCGAGGGGCGCGACCTGTTCCAGGTGCTCGGCGCCCGACCGTGGCTGACCACCGTCCTCGGTCGGCGCATGGGTGCGCTGCACGCCGCCGTCCACGCGCGCGACGCGCCCGGCGACCTGCCCCGCCTCCACGACTTCCTGGAGCAGTGGATCACCGACGCCG
>JAAYBP010000032.1 GCA_012730075.1 Acidimicrobiales bacterium
ACCGACCTCGACGAGCGCTACGACGTCGTGTTCGACACGGTCGGCAACCTGACCATCCGCACCGGCCGGCCGCTGCTGCGCGACGGCGGACGGCTGCTGCTGGCGGTGGCGTCGCTCGGCGACATGGTGCGGGCACGGGGCGACGTCCGCGCCGGCACCAGCCCCGAGCGGCCCGAGACCTTCGCCCGCCTGCTCGCCCTCGTGGCCGCGGGCGACGTCGACGTCGTCGTCGAATCGACCTTCGCCCTCGACGACATCGTCGCCGCCCATCGCGTCGTCGACTCCGGCCACAAGGTCGGCAACGTCCTCGTGCACCCCTGACCGCCCGCCGCCCGACCGGGTCACGGCACGCCGTCGGGCCGATCGGGGTGGGTGGCGCTGACCAGCCCGGCGTGGCGCCCGGCGGCGATGGCGAGGGCGACGGTGAACGGCACGTCGGTGACGACGTGGCCCGCCTCGATGCGGGCGTCCCAGCAGTCGGCCCGGCCGGTGTCGACGAAGGTCAGGTGCCAGTCGATGCGGGCGATGCGCCACAGGGCGCGGCGGGTGCGCTCCGACAGCGGCTCGATGCCCGCCGGACGGGTGAGGCGGATCCGCGGCCCGGCGAGCAGGCCGGCGGCGACGCCGTCGACCAGCCCGATGACCCGTTCGACCACCGCCTCGACGACGATCGCCTCCAGCGAACCCGGTTCGAGCGCGATCCCCTCGCCGCGGCCCGTCGTCCCCATCGCGGGGCGGCGGGTCCACGCCATCTGGGTGCGCAGCTCGGGGAGGGCGTGCTCGTGGCGGGCGGCCACGATCGGGAGGAGCGCCGCGACCTGGAGGTCGGCGGAGAGCAGCCGGGACGCCTCGGCGAGCGCGGCCCGCACGTCGGGCGGGAACCGGGCGAGCACCGCCGCGTGTTCCGGGCGCTGGACGGCGGTGGCGGCGAGCAGCCCGGCGGTGGCGAGGCAGCTCGCCTCGACCGGTCCCCCCGCCGCGACGGCGGCGGTGAGCCGGGTGTCGAGGAAGGCGAGGGTGGGGGCGATCGAGGCCCGGACCCGCTCGGCGCGCGCCGCCACCGACGGCACCGCGATCTCGTCGAGGTCGACGGCGGACGCGGTGGCCAGGATGCCGGTGGCGGCGACCACCCAGGGGACGTGGCCGGGCGCGACCTCGCGCAGGACCAGGGCGTCGTGGTGCACGTCGACGAGGGTCCGCAACGCGGGGGTGGCCGTCAGCGCCCAGTGGCACCAGTTGCACTCGTCGGCCGGACCCCGGGGCCGCCGGCACTCCAGCAGGTGGGCGTCGAGCAGGAAGGCGTCGTCGGCCGACCCGGTCAGCACGACTCGTCGATCCGCACGGCGCGGATGCCCGGACCCTCGGGGAGCGGGGCCTCGTCGCCGATCACCACCGCGACGATCGTCGTGCCCGGCGCCGCGGCGGGCGGCCAGGGGGTCAACCCGTCGGTCAGCACAACGACGACCGACGGGCGGGGCCGGGTCGCGAGGGCGGCGTCGATGCCGACCCGCAGGTCGGTGCCCCCGCCGCCGGTGAGCACCAGCTCCCCGAGGCGGCGGACCCGCTGCGGCCGGACGGCCTCGACGTCGCACACGACGACGGTGAGATCGCGCGCGCCGTGGCGGTGGAGCAGGGCCCCGATCTCGGTGACCGCCGCGTCGAGGCGGGAGCGGCTCATCGACGCGGACGTGTCGACGACGACGGCGACGTCGGGCCGGACGTGGCGCACCCCGGGCACGAGCACGTCGGGGGCGACGTCGGCGCGGCGGTTGGGGCGGTTCCAGGTCGGCTCCGGCCGGGCGGTGACCTCCCGGACGGTGCGGCCGAGGGTCGAGCGCAGCATCCGCCGCCACGACACCTGCGGGGCGAGCAGGTCGCGGGCCCACCGGACCAGCCCCGGCGAGGTCGCCTCGCCCCGCTCGTGGGCGCGCACCACCTCGTGGGCGACGACCTGCCGGACCGCCTCGGCGTCGACCTCGTCGACCCCGTCCCGACCGGACTCGACCGGCTCCTCGTCGATCTCGCCGGGGACGGCGTCGCCGCCGGACCCCGAGCCGCACAGCGGGTCGGTTCCGCCCTCGGCCCTCCGCCGCCGCAGGCTCGCGAAGTACACCTCCTCGAGGCCGTGCGGCTCCTCACCGATCGTCTCGGGGAGGATGCCGGGCGGCAACGGCAGCCCGTCGTCGCGGAGGTCGTCGTTGATCGCGGCGTCGCCGGCGACGTTCCACAGCATCCGCTCGTCGCGGCGGACCGCGTACCGGACGGCCCGGTCGGCGTGGGCGCGCAGCACGTGGTGCGCCTCGTGGACCAGCACCGCCGCGGCGGCGGGTACGCCCCACCTCCGGGCGGCGTCCATGTCGAGGTAGACCCGCCAGTACTTGTCGACCGCGAACGTGCCGAGGCCGGGCTGGGCGACGGGTACGAGGGCGAACAGGGCGGCGGCCAGGTACGGCTGCTGGCGGGC
>JAAYBP010000033.1 GCA_012730075.1 Acidimicrobiales bacterium
CCAGGGACGTCCCTCGCAAGGACGCAGGACGACGCGCCTGCCTTGTCCAACCGCAAGGACGAGGACGCCGCGAGGGGCGTCATCTGGCCGGCGGTTACCGGCGTTGTGTTGCGAGGCACCCCACTAGCCGCCCAGCCCGGCGCGGAGGCGCCCGAGTGCGACGGTGGCCGTGAGCGAGCGGCCGGGCCGAGGATCCCCGATGGGACCTTCGACCCTGGCCCGACCGGGATGTAAGGGTAGCTTCACATCCATGGACACAGAGACGACCGGAGCCCCGCTGCCGGGAGCGGCGCTCACCGCCGACCGCATGCCGGGGCACTGGCTCCTGGCCCGTCTGGGCAAGCGGGTGCTGCGCCCGGGCGGGCGGGAGCTCACCCAGCAGATCCTCGCCGGGCTGGCGATCGGCCCGGGTGACGACGTCGTCGAGATGGCCCCCGGGCTCGGGGCCACCACCCGGCTGGTGCTCGACCGGAACCCGGCGAGCTACACCGGGGTCGACCGCGACCCCGACGCCGCCGGCCGGGTCGGCGACCTCCTCGACGGCCCGAACCGCCAGGTCGTCAACGCCAGCGCCACCGACACCGGGTTGGAGGCCGACCGCGCGGACGTGCTGTTCGGCGAGGCGTACCTCACGATGCAGCCCGACTCGCTGAAGGAACGGGTCGTCACCGAGGCGGCGCGGGTCCTGCGCCCCGGCGGGCGCTTCGCCCTCCACGAGGTGGCCTTCGCCCCCGACGACATCGACGACGCCCGCCGCGAGTCGGTGGCCCGCGCCCTCACCGGCACGATCAAGGTCAACGTCACGCCGCTCACCGTCGCCGGGTGGGACGATCTCCTGACCCGTCACGGGTTCGAGGTCACCGACCGCTTCCGGGCGCCGCTCCACCTGCTCGAGCCCCGCCGCCTGATCGCCGACGAGGGCCTCGCCGGCGCCGCCCGGTTCGTCCTCAACGTGCTGCGCGACTCCGACGCCCGCCGCCGGGTGCTCGCCATGCGCGGGGCGATGCGCGCCAACGCCGCCAACCTCCAGGCCTACGGCCTCGTCGCCGTGCGGCGGGACGGCGCGTGACGCGGACCCGCGTCCTCATCGCGATCGGCGTGGTGGCGGCGGCGGTGGTCGGCGTCGCCGCGTTCGTCCTGTGGCCGCGCGGCACGAGCGAGGTCTCCCGCGACGACGCCCTGGAGGACTTCCGCGAGCGGGGCACGACCGGATCCGAACCGGCCCCGGAGGGAAGCGACCTCCCCGCGCCCGGCGTGTACGAGTTCGCCGCCTCGGGCCAGGAGGTGGTCAAGCTCGGCCCCCTCCCCGCCCAGACGCGCCCCCTGTCCGACCGGATCACCGCGGTCGTCGTCGACGCCGGCGACGGGTGCTTCGAGTGGACGGTCAACCTGTTCGTCGAGCACACCGAGGACACCCGGTTCTGCGTCGACGACGGCGTGCTCCGCCTCGACGAGCACGTGAAGCACCAGCAGATCGCCGCGCTGTCACCGACCGGGACGATGACCTGCGACCCCGACGTCCTCCGCGACGGCGAGGCCGACGAGCTCGACCTCGAATGCACGCTGTCGATCGACGGCGGTCCGGCCGCGATCGAGGCGTCCCTGGCGGGCACGGCGACCGTCGGCGAGGCCGGTACCGTCGACGTCGGCGGCGAGGCGGTTGCGGCCACCCCGGTGACGGTCCGCTACGACGTCTCCGGCGACCTCACCGGCACGTGGGAGGAGACCACCTGGTGGTCCGAGTCGCACCTGCCGCTGCGGATCGAGCGCTCGCTCGACCTGTCGGGGCTGGCCTCGTTCACCGAGGACTCCGAGCTGACGATCACCTCGCTCGAGCCATCGACCTGACCTGACCGGTCCGACCGCGGCGACCCCGGCGACCGATCGACCCTGGCACCGCCCGTCGCTTCGTCAGGTCGGGTCGGGCGGGCGGTGGAACTCGATGACGAAGCGCACGTCGGTGTCGGGCTCGACGCGGTGCGGACGGTCCGGCGGCACCACGAGGGAGTCGCCGGGGCCGAGGTCGACCGGCGGCGGGGCGTCGTCGCCCTCCCAGACGAAGCGGAGCCGGCCCGCCCGGACGCGGAGCCGCCCCCACACCCCGGTGGCGATCCGGTGGGTGCGCAGGAGGCCGGCGGGCACCGTCGACGCCGTGAACTCGTCGGTCGTGCGGGCCCGCTCCAGACCGTCGGGTAGGTCGCCGTGTCGGGTGCCGTCGTCCACGCCCCGAGCATGCCGCGGCGGGGTGGCACGATGCGCCCATGGACCTCAGCCAGCCCTCACCGGACGAACCCACGGCGGCGGAGGGTGCGGCGGGCGCTCCGCCGGTGCGGGCCGAGGTCGACGGCCGCGTCGCCCGCCTGACGCTCGACCGCCCCGAGCGGCTGAACGCCCTCGACGACCGGGTGCGCCTCGCGATCCGGGACCTGCTCGACGAGCTGGAGGAGCGGCCCGACGTGTCGGTGCTCGTGCTCGCCGGGGCCGGGCGGGCGTTCTCCGCCGGCGCCGACCTGAAGGCGACCTCGTACCCGCCGCCCGCCACCGACGACGACTGGGTGACCCGCCGCCACGCCACCGGCACCTGGCAGCGCCTGCTCGACCAGCTCGGCCGCATACCGCAGGTGACGGTGGCGGCCCTCCACGGGCACGTGATCGGCGGGGCCGCCCTCCTCGCCGCCGCGTGCGACATCCGCATCGGGGCCGACGACACCCGCCTGCGCATCCCGGAGCTGGCCATCGGAATCCCGCTGACGTGGGCGGGCGTGCCGCTGCTGATCCGTGAGGTCGGGCTGCCCGTCGCCCGCGACTGGGTGATGACCTGCCGCCCGGTCGAGGCCGACGAGCTGCTCCGCACCGGCTACGTGACCCGCCTGGTGCCGGTGGCGGATCTCGACGCCGCGGTCGACGCGTGCGTGGCCGAGCTTCTCGTCGCCCCGCCCGGTCCGCTCGCCATGACCCGGGCGATGACCGCCGCGATCGGGCGCGCCACGCCCGCCCTCGCCACCGCCTGGGCCGACGCCGACCACCAGCGTTGGTCGTTCACCGAGGACGAGTACCGCGAGGCGGTCCGCCGCTACGTCGAGGGCGTGCGCGGCTAGCCCGCCCGACGGCGGGCGCTACCCGGCCGGGCCGGATGACCCCGAGCGGGGCTCGCCTCGGGCGAGCCGGGCGGCCGTCCGCCAGTCGCGGTTGAACGCGGCGATCAGCGAGTCGACCACCCGGAACGGCACCGCCCCACCGCTCAGGATCACCAGCCCGCGCACCGGCGCCTCGCGCACCGCGGCCCGGATCATCCCCTGCGTCGCCTCGTCGGGGTCGGGGAACTCGTCCTGCGCCCGGCGCAGCGCCTCCCGCTCGACGACGGCGCCGAGGAGGCGGCCGGCACGGGCCGATCCGAGGTCCTCCAGCGTCGAGTTCCGGTCGAACGGCCGGGCGGGCTTCTCGGCGGGCGGCGGTCCGCCGTAGAGGGCGGCGAACTCGGCGTCGGTGGCGAGGAAGCCCGCGGGGCCGGGCACGGGGGTCACCCGGTCGGCCGAGTCGACGTCGTGGGCGATCCCGGTGACCGGCTCGGCCGACGACCGGGCCACCACGACGTCGAACGTCCCCGCCTCGACGAGCCAGTCACCGGCCGCGACGTCCCACACCGCGAACGACCGGCGGTCGAGCCGGATCCTCACCGTCTCGCTCGCTCCGGGGTCGAGGTGGACCTTGGCGAAGCCCTTCAGCTCCTTGTCGGGACGGTGCACCGCGCTCTCGCGGTCACGGACGTACACCTGCACGACGTCGCTGCCGCGCCGGTCGCCGGTGTTGGTGACCGTCACCGTCACCTCGACATCGGTGCCCGTGCCGGTGAGGTCGACGTCGGTCCACTCGAACGTCGTGTACGACAGGCCGTGGCCGAACGGGAACCGGGCCGGCACGCCCGCGGTGTCGTGGAACCGGTAGCCGACGTAGGGCCCCTCGCGGTACTGGACCTGGCGGGGTCGGCCGGGGAAGTTGCGGTCGGCGGGGAGCTGGGCGACGTGCTCGGGGATGCTCTCGGCGAGGCGGCCGCCCGGCTCGGCGTCGCCGAAGATCACGTCGACGACGGCACCGGCGCCGGCCTGGCCGCCGAGCCACGTCTCGAGCACGGCGTCGACCCGGTCGGACCACGGCAGGTGCACGACGCCGCCGTTGCTGAGCACGACGACGACCGGCGCGGGCGCGGCGGCCAGTGCCTCGATCAGCGTGACCATGCCGGCGGGCAGGTCGATGTCCGCGCGGTCGAAGCCCTCGGACTCCAGCGGGGCGGGCAGGCCGCCGCAGAACACGACGACGTCGGCGCCCTCGGCCGCCGCCAGCGCCTCGTCGACCCGCGCCGGGTCGGTGGCGCCGGTGGTCGGGTCGTAGCCGGGCGCGTAGACGACCTCGGTGTCGGGGCCGACGCGGCCGCGCAGCACGGTGAGCACGTCGTCGAGCCGGGTCGGCGTCACCTGCGAGCTGCCGGCGCCCTGGTAGCGGGGCGTCTCGGCGAAGGCGCCGACGACCGCGACCCGCCGCAGGTCCGGGGCGAGCGGGAGCACGCCGGAGTTGGTGAGCAGCACCGACCCGGCGGCGGCCGCCTCCCGCCCGAGGGCGTGGTGGGCGTCGCGGTCGCTCGGCTGCCGGTCGCGGCGCGCCCGCTGGAGCAGCTCGACCACCCGCGTCGCGCACCGGTCGACCGCCGCTTCGTCGAGCGTCCCGTCACCGACCGCGGCGATCAGGTCCGCGTCGAACGCCTTGCCGCTGTAGGGCATCTCGAGGTCGAGTCCCGCCGCCACCCCGGCGACCCGATCGTTGGCGGCGCCCCAGTCGGTCATCACCAGACCCTCGAACCCCCACGTGTCTCGGAGCACCTCGGTCAGCAGGTGGTGGTGCTCCGACGCGTACGTGCCGTTCACCAGGTTGTAGGCGCACATGACCGTCCACGGCTCGGCCTCGCGGACGACGATCTCGAAGCCGGTCAGGTACAGCTCGCGCAGGGTCCGCTCGTCGACGACGGCGTCGACCACCAGCCGGTGCGACTCGTGGTTGTTCGCCGCGTAGTGCTTCACGCTGGTGCCGATGCCGTGCGCCTGCACGCCGCGGACCATGGCGGCGGCCAGCTTCCCGCTCAGGAACGGGTCCTCCGACAGGTACTCGAAGCAGCGCCCTCCGGCCGGGTGGCGCTTGATGTTGAGGCCGGGGCCGAGCACGACGGCGATGCCCTGCTCGACCGCCTCCTCCCCGAGCGCCCCGCCGACCCGCTCGACCAGGTCGACGTCCCAGGACGAGCCGAGGGTGGCCGCGGTGGGGAAGCACGTCGACGGCACCGACCCGGCCAGGCCGAGGTGGTCGCCGCCGTCGCCCTGCTGGCGCAGGCCGTGGGGTCCGTCGGAGATCTCGATGCCGTCGAGCCCGTGCTCGGGCAGGCCCTCCAGCGCGAACGCCGCCCGTCCCGACAGCAGCCGCACCTTCGTCGGCAGGTCGAGCCGGGCGACGATCTCGGCGGCGGACGGGTCGGGCGAGGAGGTCACCCGCCGGAGGCTACGTCGGCGTTACATCCGGGGTCAGACCCCAGATGTAACAACGGGCTTCTGTTACATCTGGGGTCTGACCCCGGATGTAACAACGGGTGTCGGGGATCGCGTGGCTACTCGGCGGTGATGGCGTATTCGGGGCAGGAGTCGACGGCAAGGCGGGCGGCGTCCTCGTCGCCGGGGGCGACCGTGCCGTCGCCGATCACCTCGCCGTAGCCCTCGTCGTCGCAGGTGAACACGCCGGGCGCGAGCGCGTAGCAACGGCCGTGGCCCTGGCACACCTCCGGGTCGATCCTCACGCGCATCACGACACCTCCACCGCGAGGGCCCGGGGGCCGCGGACCTGGCCGGCCGACCAGCGCACGGCGTCGGGGTCGGCGAGGCGGAACGACGGGAACGCGGCGAGCCACTCCTCCAACGCCACCCGGATCTCCATGCGGGCCAGGTGGGACCCGGCGCAGCGGTGGGCGCCGAGGCCGAAGGCGGCGTGGCGGTTGGGCGCCCGCTCGATCAGGACCTCGTCGGGCCGGTCGAAGGCCTCGGGGTCGCGGTTGGCGGCCGGGAACGACAGGAGGACCCACTCCTCGGCCTTCATCGGGCAGCCCTCGTACTCGAAGTCGTCGCGCACGAGGCGGGCCATGGTGACCGGGGCGTAGGCCCGCAGGAACTCCTCGATCGCGGTAGGGAGGAGGGCCGGGTCGCGGACGATGCGCTCGCGGTCGTCGGGGTGGTCGGCGAGGTGCCAGATCGAGGCGCCGATCGCGCTCCACGTCGTGTCGATGCCGGCGATCAGCAGCAGGGCGACGGTGCGGGTCACGTGGAACGGGGTGATCGGCTCGCCGTCGATCTCCGAGGCGATCAGCATGCTGATCAGGTCGTCGCGGGGCTCGGCCTGGCGGGCCTCGACCTGCGGGGTCAGGTACTCGAAGAGCTCGAGGAACACCTCGACCCGCTCCTCGAGCGGCTTCGACACGCCCTCGAGGATCCCGTGGACGAAACCCCGGAACCGGTCGCCGTCGGACTCGGGCAGGCCGAGCATGTTGGCGATCACCCTCACCGGGATGTGCTGGGCGTACTCGACCGCGGCGTCGACGACGTCGCGCCCCTCCATCGCCGCGATCAACTCCCGGCAGTAGGCGCGGGTCGAGGGCTCCAGGTCGGCGACCGCCTTGGGCGACATCACCGACAGGAGCAGGCGACGGGCCGCCGCGTGGAACGGCGGATCCGACGTGATCGGCGGGGCGATGCCCGCGGGCGCGAGCTCGATCGGGGGTCGCCCGCGGCTGACGACGACGCTGCGGGACGTGAAGTTCTCGGTGTCGTTGGCGATCGCCGAGACGTCGGCGTGACGGGTCGGCAGCCAGGCGCCGCCGTAGCGCTCGGTGTGGGCGATCGGGCAGGTCTCGCGCAGCTCGTCCCAGATCGGGTACGGATCGGCGACCCACGCCTCGTCGGTGTGGTCGAAGTCGGTCGCGAAGTCGTGGACGGGGCCGTACTCCTCCTCGGGGGGAGCCTCGGCGACGGCGGCGGCCAACCGCTCGCGGGTCGGGACGAGGTCGGAGTCGTCGACCGGACGGCCCGCCGCGGGCGCGCCGGTGGTCGCGGGTGTGGGTGGGGGTTCGGGGGCGGCGGGCACGTCAGGCCTCCTGGTCGGGGACGAATCCGTCGATGACGGTGCGGACGAGGGCCTCCCACTCGTCGTCGTCGACGGGCGGCAGGTCGAGGGCGCGGGCGAACAGCGAGCCGAGCGCCAGCAGGAGTGCGAAGCGGGCGGCCGCGGTGGCCGAGGTGTCGGGACGGAGCCGTCCCTGGCGCTGCCCCTCGGCGAGCAGCTCGGCGATCACGCCCTCCCGCTCGGCGAGCGTGCCGGCGAGCACCTGCGCCAGCTCGGCGTCGCGGCGGGAGGCGAGCAGGGCCTCGGCGAGGAGGCTGGTGCGGTCGTCGTCGCGGCGCACCAGCCGCCGGGCGAGGGCGAGCAGCACCGACGCAGGGTCGTCGACGTCGACGTCGCCACCGGCGTCGAGCGCGGCGGCCGCCACCCGGTCGCGGTTGACGTGCAGGGCGTCGACCAGCAGATCGACCTTGCGCTCGTAGTGCGTGTAGATCGCCCCGGTCGTGACGCCGGCCTCGCGGGCGATCCCGGCGACGGTCGAGCCCTCGTAGCCCTTCAGCTCGAACAGCCGGGCGGCCGCGTCGACCAGCTTGGCGCGGGTCTCGTCGGGGCTGACGCCGGCGATGCGGGCCACGGGCCGACCTTCCGGGACGGGCGGGGGGAGGGGGCAGACGTCCGCTCTAAAGAGCAGCCGCTATTTCCGGCACCCTAGGCAGCCCCCGCCCCCCGATCAAGGACGTCGCCGCGCGCCCCGCGTGGGACGGCCGGACGACAGATCGAACCCGGCTCCGGATGTCGGTTCCGCTCGTCGTCGGGCGGGGAGCCGACACCCGGTACCGGGTTCCGGGTGTCGGCGCGGGGTGCCCAGGGGTGTCGGAGCGGGCGTGGAGGGGATCCGGAGGATCGGGCCCTACGGTTCCGGCCATGAGCACCGCCCGCAAGCTGATCGTGGCCGCCGTGGTCGTCGTGGTCCTCGCCGTCGGGGCGGGGATCTGGTGGTTCCTCCGTGACGACGCCCCCGCCGAGGCCGACCTCGAGACCGCCGTGTCCGCGGTCCAGGACGACTCCGGGTCCGGCGACACCGCTTCCGACGACGCCGGTCCCGACGGGTCGGTCGGCCTCGACGGCGACATCGCCGGGGCCTGGACCGTCGACAACGAGACCGGCGAGTTCACCTACGAGTCGGCCACCGGGACCTTCGCCGGGTTCCGCATCGAGGAGGAGCTCGCCGGCGTCGGCTCGACCACCGCGGTCGGCCGCACCGACGAGGTCTCCGGCGGGATCACGATCGACGGCACGACCCTCACCGAGGCCACGTTCGAGGTCGACCTCACCGGCATCACGACCGAGACGTCCCGGCGCGACGACCAGGTGCAGCGGGCGCTCGACACCGACGAGTTCCCGACCGCGACCTTCACGCTCGCCGATCCGGTCGACCTGGGCGACGCGGCCGCCGCCGGCGATCCGATCACCGTCACCGCCACCGGCGACCTCACGATCCACGGCGTGACCCGGTCGGTCGTGCTCGACGTCGAGGCCCAGCTCGTCGACGGCACGATCGTCCTCGTCGCCTCGACCGAGCTGACGTTCTCGGACTTCGACGTCTCGGTGCCGAGCAGCCCGGCGGTCCTGTCGGTCGACGACCACGGGATCCTCGAGGTGCAGATCCTGCTCGTCCCGGGTGCCTGACCCCCGCCTGCGCTTCCGCCCGCGCCCACGACACCCGGTACCGGGTTCCACCTGTCGCCTTCTCCGCCGACCGACGACCGCCGCCACCCGGTACCGGGTTCCGGGTGTCGTCCGGTCAGCTGGTCATGCCGCCGAGGCCGACGAAGCCACGGGCCAGCTCGATCTCGCCCATGTGGCGCAGGCCGTGCTGGTAGATCCAGCACTCGACGGCGTCGAGCAGGGTGATGCCGTCGTCGCCGGCCACGCGCGCCGAGAAGGTGTCGGCGACGACCGGCGGCAGCGGCCGCGGCACGATGACCTCGGTCAGGCGGGCCGGGTCGAGGTCGGCCAGCCACGCCTCGGTGCGGGCGAACACAGCGGTCTGGTACTCGACGAAGGCGTCGTAGTCGCCGATGCGTTGGTGGATCATCTCGTCGACCGTGCGCTCCTTGCCGTGGTCGTCGATCGTCACCTGCACCCGCTCCTGCCACGCCGGGCCCCAGATCAGGCCCTCGCCGGTGAGGATCCCGGCCGAGGTGTCCTGCATGTTGACGTAGTGGAACAGACTGAACGCGATCGGCAGCACGCCCTCGCGCTCGAAGTGGTTGACGTGCTCGGCGCCCATCGTGGAGGTGGCGTCCTCGTAGAGGCTGTGCATGGCGCGCATGCGGCGCCGGAGCGAATCGAGGACGAGCGCGTCGGTCATGGCTCCAACGTAAGTATTGCAAATGACACTGTCAATAGTTTAGGCTGCGGCCGATGAGGGCGAGCGTGCGGCGCGAACGCGTCATCCCGGCCCCGGCCGACGACGTGTGGGGGCTGGTCGGCGCGGCGGACCGGCTGCACGAGTGGTTCCCCGGCATCGACGCCTGCCGCATAGAGGGCGACGTCCGCACCATCACGACCGGCACCGGGCTGGAGCTGGCCGAGAACCTCCTCACCTCCGACCCGCTGCAACGCCGCTTCCAGTACCGGATCGAGGGCGGCTTCTTCCGGGAGCACCTCGGGACGATCGACGTGATCGCCCTGGACCCGGCGTCGTGCCTCGTCGTCTACTCGAGCGACTGCGATCCGGCGACGATGGCGATCGTGCTGGGCGGGGCCACCCAGGGCGCCCTCGACGAGCTGGCCCGGATCTTCGCCGACGGCGGCCCCGCGCCCGGTGCGGCCGACGGACCGGCCGCCGCCGACG
>JAAYBP010000034.1 GCA_012730075.1 Acidimicrobiales bacterium
CGCTTCTCGTTCACCGCGCTCGTGGTGATCGGCGACGGCGCCGGCCGGGTCGGCCTCGGCTACGGCAAGGCCAAGGAGGTGCCCCTCGCCATCCAGAAGGGCACCGAGGAGGCCAAGAAGAACATGTTCGCCGTGCCCCTCGCCGGTACCACCGTCACCCACCCCACCATCGGGGTGCAGGGCGCCGCTCGCGTGCTGCTCAAGCCGGCCGCGCCCGGCACCGGGGTGATCGCCGGCGGCGCCGCCCGCGCCATCCTCGAGGAGGCCGGGATCCACGACGTGCTCTGCAAGTCGCTGGGCTCGCCGAACCACATCAACGTCGCCCGGGCCACCATCAACGGCCTCAAGGGCCTCAAGCGGCCCGACGAGATCGCCCGCCTGCGGGGCCTGTCGGCCGAGGAGTTCGTGCCCAAGGGCCTGCTCGAGGCGTACAAGGAGTCCGAGCGCGGGCCGCACGTCCCCGACGAGGTCGCGTGATGGCCGCCCTCAAGGTCACCCAGACCCGGTCCGCGATCGGGTCCAAGCCCAAGCAGCGGGGCACCCTCCGGGCGCTCGGGCTCGGCCGCATCGGCCGCTCGAACGTGCTGCCCGACCGACCGGAGATCCGCGGCATGCTCGCCAAGGTGCCCCACCTGGTCGTCGTCGAGGAGACCGACTGATGAAGATCCACGACCTGACCCCGGCCCCGGGGTCGAAGCGCAGCCGCAAGCGCGTCGCCCGCGGCATCGGCGGCAAGGGCGGCAAGACCGCCGGCCGCGGCACCAAGGGACAGAAGGCGCGCAGCAAGGTCCCCGCCGGCTTCGAGGGCGGCCAGATGCCGCTGCACATGCGCGTGCCGAAGCTCAAGGGGTTCAAGAACCCGTTCCGGGTCGAGTACCAGGCGATCAACCTCGACGTGCTCGACGCGGTCGAGGGCGACACGGTCACCCCCGAGTCGCTGCACGCCGCCGGCCTCACCCACAAGGGCGCCCTGGTCAAGGTGCTCGGCCGGGGCGAGGTCAGCCGGGCCCTCTCGGTCTCGGCCCACGCCTTCTCGGCCTCCGCGGCCGCGGCCATCACCGCCGCGGGCGGTAGCGTCACCGTCGTCCCCGCGCCGTGGGGCGACCGGCGGCCGCCCGCCAAGGGCAACCACCTCACCAACCGCTGATCGGCCCGTCGCCCCCGAGGTGACCGCACCCGAGAGGAACCGCCCGTGCTCTCGAGCATGAAGAACATGTTCAAGGTGGAGGATCTCCGCAACAAGATCCTCTTCACGCTGTTCATGATCGTGCTGTACCGGCTCGGCTCCCACGTCCCGGTCCCGGGCATCGACGTGTCGACGCTCCAGACCCTCCAGGACAGCTCCAGCGACAGCGGCGCCCTCGAGTTCCTCCGCCTCTTCTCCGGCGGCGCCATCACCCGGTTCTCGGTGTTCGCGCTCGGCGTGATGCCCTACATCACGTCGTCGATCATCATGCAGATCCTCGCGGTGGTCATCCCGAAGCTCGAGCAGTGGCAGCAGCAGGGTGCGGTCGGCCAGCGGAAGATCACCCAGTGGACCCGCTACCTGACCGTCGCCATCGCGGTCATGCAGTCGACGGGCCTCACGTTCCTGTTCAACCAGGGCGGCCAGGGCTTCGCCGGCGGCAACCCGCTCGACGTCGACCTGTTCGGCGGTCGCTACAACTGGGGCCGCGTCGTCATCGTGGTGATCAGCCTCACCGCCGGCACCGCCCTGATCATGTGGATGGGCGAGCTGATCACCCAGCGGGGCATCGGCAACGGCATGTCGCTCCTGATCTTCGCCTCGGTGGTCAGCACCCTGCCGGCGAGCTTCGGCGCCGTCCGGGCCGAGTCCGGCACCGTCGTGATGGTGGCCGTGGCGCTGATGTTCATCGCCGTGATGGTGGCGATCGTGTTCGTCGAGCAGGGCCAGCGGCGCATCCCGGTGCAGTTTGCCAAGCGGGTCGTCGGCCGGCGCCAGTACGGCGGGCAGAACACCTACATCCCGCTGAAGGTCAACGCCTCGGGCGTCATCCCGATCATCTTCGCCAACTCGATGCTCTACCTGCCGGTGATGATCGCGTCGGTGCTGCCGGCCGAGGCTCCCGCCGCCGACGGGTCGGGTGGCAACTGGGCGTTCCGGTTCCAGGAGTTCGTCGACGACCACTTCTCCCGGGGCACCAGCGCGCTCTACCTCGCCTTCTACGGCCTCCTGATCATCGCCTTCTCGTACTTCTACGCGGCGATCCAGTTCGACCCCCACAAGCGGGCCGACGAGATCCGCAAGCAGGGCGGCTTCATCCCCGGGATCCGCCCCGGTCCGCAGACCGAGCGCTACCTCGCCCGCATCCTCAACCGCATCACCCTGCCGGGCGCGCTGTTCATCGCGTTCGTCGCCCTGGTCCCGGCCGCCGTGCTGGGCCGCACGCTCGACACCGACGCCGGCATCCAACTCGGGTTCTTCGGCACGTCGATCCTGATCGCGGTGGGCGTGGCCCTCGAGACGATGAAGCAGATCGACAGCCAGCTCATGATGCGCAATTACGAGGGCTTCTTGAAGTCATGACGGCCGCTCCCCATCCGGGCGTCCGCACGGTGATCCTCGGCCGCCAGGGCGCGGGCAAGGGCACCCAGGCCCAGCGCCTCGCCGCCCTCTGCCTCGTGCCGCACATCTCCACCGGCGACATGCTCCGCGCCGCCGTGCGCGAGGGCACGCCCCTCGGCCTCAAGGCCAAGGAGATCATGGAGGCCGGCGACCTCGTCCCCGACGACGTGATGATCGGCATCGTCGACGACCGCCTGCGCGAGGACGACGCCGAGCGGGGCTGGATCCTCGACGGCTTCCCCCGCACCGTCGGCCAGGCCGAGGCCCTCGGTCGCATCACCACCGACGCCCCGCTCGACCTCGTCGTCGACCTCGTCGTCGACAACGAGGTCGTCATCGACCGGATCTCGTCCCGGCGCACCTGCGACGGGTGCCAGACCGTGTACCGGGCCGACGACCCCGCCATCGCCGACGGCACCTGCCCCAAGTGCGGCGGCACGCCCCGTCAGCGCGACGACGACCAGCCCGAGGCGATCCGTCGGCGCCTCGAGATCTACGAGCGGGAGACCGCGCCGCTCGTCGACCACTACCGCGGCCTGGGCCTCCTCGAGGAGGTCGACGGCCTCGGCACCGAGGACGAGGTGTTCGACCGCCTCCTCGCCGCCGTCGACCACCGCACCGGCGTCGAGTAGCCGTTACATCCGGGGTCAGACCCCAGATGTAACGCTCGGCGCCACCGGTAGCCTCCCGTGCATGACGACGGTCAGCTTCCGCCCCGACCTCGCCGCCGCGTGATCGGGCGGGGCATCGTCCGCCGCTCCCGCGACGAGATCGCGGTGATGCGGCGGGCCGGGCGCGTCGTGGCCGAGATGCACGAGCGCACCCGGGCGGCGATCCGGCCGGGGGTCACGACCGCCGACCTCGACCGCATCGGCCGCGACGTGATCGAGGCGCGCGGGGCGACGTCGAACTTCCTCGGGTACCACGGCTACCCGGCGGTGATCTGCGCCTCGCCCGACGAGGTCGTCGTGCACGGCATCCCGGGGGCGCGGGTGCTCGACGAGGGCGACATCGTGTCGATCGACTGTGGCGCGATCGTCGACGGTTGGCACGCGGACGCGGCCTACACCGCCGGCGTCGGCACCATCTCGGCCGAGGCCCAGCGCCTGATCGACGTCACCGACCGGTCGCTCGCCGCCGCCATCGAGCGGATGGTCGAGGGCAACCGCCTGGGCGACGTCGGCCACGCCGTGCAGACGGTCGTCGAGGCCGAGGGCCTCCACGTCGTCGACGGCTACACCGGCCACGGCATCGGCCGGGCGATGCACGAGGACCCGACCGTCCCCAACGTGGGCTGGCCCGGCCGGGGCCTGAAGCTGCGCGTCGGCAACGTGCTCGCGATCGAGCCGATGGTCGCGGTCGGCACCCCCGACACCGACGTCCTCGACGACGACTGGACCGTCGTGACCCTCGACGGCTCCTGGGCCGCCCACTCCGAGCACACCGTCGCCATCACCGACGACGGCCCCGAGGTCCTCACCCTCCCGTAACCGTTACATCTGGGGTCTGACCCCAGATGTAACGGGCGCGACACCCCCGCGCCACGTTGATTCCAACCACGTCGCGATCTGCTGACGTAGGGTGCGCGGCCATGGCCAGCGTGCACTTCGACCGGGTGAGCAAGCGCTACGGCGACGTGACCGCCGTCGACGGGCTCGACCTGTTCGTCGAGGACGGCGAGTTCATGGTGCTCCTCGGACCCTCCGGCTGCGGCAAGAGCACGGCCCTGCGGATGATCGCCGGGCTCGAGGAGATCAGCGACGGCGAGCTGTCGATCGGCGGGCGCGTGGTCAACGACGTCGCCCCCGCCAAGCGCGACGTCGCCATGGTGTTCCAGAGCTACGCGCTCTACCCGCACATGACCGTCGCCAAGAACATCGAGTCGCCGCTGCTGTCCAAGCCGTCGCGCACCGAGAGCGGAGAGGTCCGCAAGCTCGACAAGACCGAGCGCCAGGCCCGCATCGACGAGGCGGTGCGCATGGTCGGGCTCGAGGAGTACCTCGGCCGCAAGCCGGGCGAGCTCTCCGGCGGGCAGCGCCAACGCGTGGCGGTCGCCCGGGCGATCGTCTCGCGGCCCGAGGTGTACCTGCTCGACGAGCCGCTCTCGAACCTCGACGCCAAGCTCCGGGCCCAGACCCGGGCCGAGATCACCGAGCTGCACCAGCGGCTGCGCACCACGATCGTCTACGTCACCCACGACCAGGTCGAGGCGATGACCATGGCCGACCGGGTGGCGATCATGGCCGACGGGCGCCTCCAGCAGGTCGGCACCCCCCGCGAGGTCTACGAGCGGCCGGCCAACGCATTCGTCGCCGGCTTCATCGGCACCCCGCCGATGAACACCGCGGCCGGCCACGTCTCGGGCGGCTCGGCCAGCGTCGGCCGGGGTCACCTCGACCTGCCCGACCCGGCGGGCACCGGCGACGTCGTCGTCGGCATCCGGCCCGAGCACCTCCGCATCGACCCGAACGGCACGCTCCGCGCCACCGTCCGGCACGTCGAGTGGCTCGGCTACGAGGCGCTGGCGATGGTCGACCTCATCGGCTCGGACACCGACGACGTGGCGGCCCCCCTCCCCGAGGACGCGTCACCAGGGCGCTGGATCGTCCGCCTCGACGGCGGGGCCCCGCCGCCCGAACCCGGCATCGAGGTCGGCCTCGTCGTCGACCCGGCCAACGTCCACCTCTTCGACGCCGCGTCGGGATGGCGCCTCGGGGCCGCCCGCCCCGACGGCTCGGGCGCGCCCGCCCCGGAGCCGGTCGACACGGCACCCGCCGCCGACCCCGCCAGCCCCGACCCCGCCGGCCCGGGGGACCCGGCCACGGGCGAACCCGACCCGGCGGTCGGGGAGGCCTGATGGCCTCGGTGAGGGAGCGCCTCGCCGAGGGGCGGGGCGTCCGGGTCAGCGACACGAGCAGGTGGCGGGAGGCGGCCCTGGCCCTGCTCTTCCTGTCACCGTCGATCGTGGTGTTCGGGCTGTTCGCCTACTACCCGTTCGAGCAGGTGGTCGTCCGCGGGCTGTATCGCAACAACATCGCCGGCGACAACCTGCGCTGGGTCGGCTGGAGCCAGTACTCCGAGGTGCTCGGCGGCGAGGACTTCCGCGCCGGGCTGTTCAACACGCTCGAGTACATCATGTGGACGGTGCCGGCCGGCCTGCTCCTCGGCGTCCTGCTGGCGGTCGCCGCCAACCGCCGGCTGCGGGGCATCAAGATCTTCCAGACGATCTTCACCTCGACGGTCGCCACGTCGGCCGCCGTCGCCGGCTTCATCTTCCTCGTGCTGCTGAACCCGGTGATCGGTGTCATCCGCAGCCCCAACCTCCTCCAGGACCCCGACACCGCGATGATGGGCGTCTCGATCGCGGCGATCTGGCAGAACCTCGGCCTGTCGTTCGTGATCGTCCTCGCCGGCCTCCAGGCGATCCCCAAGGAGGTCGAGGAGGCGTCCCTGCTCGACGGTCACGGCCCGGTCCGGCGCTTCTTCACCGTCACGCTGCCGCTGATCTCGCCGGTGCTCCTGTTCCTGCTCGTCGTGCTGGTGATCAACGGGTTCCAGGCCTTCGCCCTGATCGACGCGCTCACCCTCCCCCGGGGCGGCCCCAACGGATCGACCGAGACCGTCGTGTTCAAGATCTTCGAGAACCGCACCCCCGACCGCCTCGGCGTCGGCTCGGTGATGTCGGTCGGCCTGTTCGTCGTCACGTTCGTCGTGACGCTCCTCCAGTTCACGATCCTCGAGAGGAGGGTCCACTATGGAGACTGACTCCGTCGCCAAGAAGGCGGGCTGGTACCTCCTCCTGACCCTCCTGTCACTGGTCGTCCTGCTGCCGGTGTGGTTCGCGTTCGTCCGCTCGCTGTCGCCGCCGATCACCCTCAAGGACGGCGGGCTCCAGCTCCTCCCGCAGCAGGCCGAGTGGGACGTCTTCTCCCGGGCGTGGCGCAACGGCAACCTCGGCGGGGCGCTCGTCCGCAGCTTCGTCGTCACCATCGCGATCACGTTCTTCCAGGTCGTGACGTCGGTGCTGGCCGCCTACGCCTTCGCCTACCTGTGGTTCCCGTTCAAGCGGCTGCTGTTCGCCCTGTTCATGGCGACGCTGCTGCTCCCGATCGAGGTGACGGTGCTCCAGAACCTGGCGACGGTCAGCAACCTCGGCTGGAAGAACAGCTACCAGGGCCTGATCGTGCCCTTCCTCGCCACCGCGCTGGGCACGTTCCTCATCCGCCAGGCGTTCCTCGGGGTGCCCCGCGAGCTGCTCGACGCCGCCCGCCTCGAGGGCTGGAGCCACTGGGCCCTGATGACCCGCCTCGTCGTGCCGTTGTCGCGGCCGGTGATCGCCGCGTTCACGCTCATCAGCTTCCTCGGCGCCTACAACCAGTACCTGTGGCCCCGCATCGTCACGACCGACCCGCAGAACTGGGGCACCGCCCCGATCGCGGTGCAGAGCCTCGTGTCGAACCCCGAGAGCGCCAACGTGATCGTCGCCGGCGCCCTGGTGATCGCCTTCCCGGTGCTCGTCCTCCTCGTCCTCTTCCAACGCCACATAGTCCGTGGTCTGACCGCCGGGGCGGTGAAGGGATGATGTCCTCGGCTGCGCCTCGGAGCAGCGCCACCGTGCTGTTTGGGTCGTCGGGCCTGGCGGCCCTCCTCCGTGTCCGTGGTCTGACCGCCGGGGCGGTGAAGGGATGAGGCGCGTCCTGCGATCCCGGGTGGTGGTGCTGATCGCCGCGCTCGGGCTGGTCGTGGCCGCCTCGGCGTGCGTGCGCAGCGAGCGGTCGCTCAGCCTCTCGGCCAGCAAGGTGTGCCCGGTCGACGCGCTCGACGACGTCGACCCCGACGACCGCGTCGAGCTCGAGGTGTGGCACGCGATCAACGCCGAGGCCAAGACCACCCTCGAGGAGCTGGCCGAGTCCTACAACGAGAGCCAGGACAGGGTGCGGGTCGTGGTGCGCTCGCAGGGCACCACCTACTCCGAGGTCCTCAACGCCTACTTCCAGGGCATCAGCAGCGGAGACCTCCCCGGCCTGCTCCACGCCGACGCCAAGGACATGCGGGTGCTGATCGACACCGCCACCCTGCTCCCGGGTCAGGCCTGCTTCGACGCCCTGGGGGTCGAGCCCGACGTGATCCCGGCGGTGCGCGCCGGCCTCTCGGTGAACGACACGTACTGGCCGTCGCTCGCCACGGTGTCGTCGAACATCCTCTACTACCTGCGCAACGACTTCGAGGCGGCCGGCCTCGACCCCGACGCCCCGCCCGGCACGCTCGACGAGCTCACCGAGACGGCTCGAGCCCTCAAGGACAACGGCGTCGACCGTCCGCTCGCCCTCCTCCTCGCGGACGGCTTCATGGAGTACTGGGTGCAGGGCGCGGGCTACGAGATGGTCAACAACCGCGACGGCCGCGACGGCCTCGCCACCGAGGCCAACTTCGACAACCCGGCGACCCACCGCGTCCTCGAGTGGATCAAGATGATGGTCGACGAGGGCCTGGCCCAGCCGTTCTCGGTCGGCGGCGTCGACCAGTTCCTCGCCGTCCTCGCCCGCACGTCCTCGATGGTGATCGAGACCTCGACCGCGTCGACCACCATCGCCACGCTCCTCGCGGGTGAGAGCGTCGACACCGGCGGCGTCGACACGCCCGGCGGCGTCGACGCCAGCGGCCTCGACCCTGCGGCCGGGCCGTTCCCGGGCATCTCGCAGCCGGGCCAGGCCCAGATCGGCGGCGGCAGCTTCTTCATCCCCGGAACCACCCCGCCCGAGGTGCAGGCCGCCGCCTGGGAGTTCTCCCAGTACATGGCGTCGGCCGAGGGCCAGCGGCGCTGGCACTTCCAGGGCAGCTACCTGCCGATCGTCCCCGGGCTCGACGACGACCCCGAGATGCAGGCCTTCTGGCAGGACGACCTCGGCGGCCAGCTCCTGCACGTCGGGGTCGAGCAGCTCCTCGCCATCGACCCCGACAAGCCCGGCCCGAGCGTCGGCCCCAAGCCCTCCTACACCCAGGCGATCGAGGCGGCGATGGGCCGCGTCGCCTTCGAGGGCGACGACGTCGACGACGTCATCCGTGACACCCAGCGCGACCTGAACCGCATCCTCCAGCAGTACGTCGAGGACAACGAGTAGCGCACCCGGCCGACCCGCGGCGGTACCGTCCGTCGCGCCCGCAGGCTACCGACGTCCTCCGCCCGTGGGGCCGCGACGGGTCCCGCGCCGACGCCGCGAAACGTGCCAGGATGCGGTCGCTTCGGACCGCCCCGGCGCCGCCCGCGCCGGGGACGCTCGCCGTGCCGCCGACCGGGTTGGAACCGCGAGGGGTCCACGTCTAGCATCGTCGGTCGGCCCGACGGGCCCCGCGAATCGTCGCGAGGCCACCCGCCGGGGCCGACCCGCCTCTGGCCAGGAGTGGAAAGCTGCCCAAGCCCAAGCAAGACGCGATCGTCCTCGAGGGAACGGTCCTCGAATCTCTGCCGAACGCCATGTTCAAGGTGGAGTTCGAGAACGGCCACACCGTGCTCGCGCACATCTCGGGGAAGATGCGGATGCACTACATCCGGATCCTCCCGGGTGACCGGGTCCAGGTCGAGCTCACGCCCTACGACCTCTCCCGCGGCCGCATCACCTACCGCTTCATCAAGTAACCCCCGTCCCGATCAGTCCGGTCCGCCCGCCAGAAAGTGCGCCATGAAGGTCCGCCCCAGCGTCAAGCCGATGTGCGAGAAGTGCAAGATCATCCGTCGCCACGGCCGCGTGCAGGTCATCTGCAGCAACCCCCGACACAAGCAGCGGCAGGGCTGATCGTGTCCGCCACCGCCCCGACCCTCACCGGAGAAGCCTGATGGCCCGCATCGCCGGCGTCGACATCCCCCGCGAGAAGCGCCTCGTCATCTCGCTCACCTACGTCTTCGGAGTGGGGGCCACCACCGCCCGCCAGATCTGCGAGGGCACGTCGATCGATCCCGACACCCGCGTGCGCGACCTGACCGACACCGAGGTCAACGCGATCCGCGCCTACGTCGACCAGAACCTCAAGGTCGAGGGCGACCTGAAGCGCGAGGTCCAGCAGGACATCAAGCGCAAGATGGAGATCGGCTGCTACCAGGGGCTGCGCCACCGCAAGGGCCTGCCCGTCCACGGCCAGCGGACCCAGACCAACGCCCGTACCCGCAAGGGCCCGAAGAAGACCGTGGCCGGCAAGAAGAAGGTGCGCAAGTAATGGCCAAGCCGAAGCCGGGCGGCCGTCGCCCCCGCAAGCGCGAGCGCAAGAACGTCACCCACGGGGTGGCGCACATCAAGTGCTCGTTCAACAACACGATCGTGTCGATCTCCGACCTCGAGGGCAACGTCCTCGCCTGGGCGTCCGCCGGCAACGTCGGCTTCAAGGGCTCCCGCAAGTCGACGCCGTACGCCGCCCAGATGGCCGCCGAGCAGGCCGCCCGCCGGGCGATGGAGCACGGCGTCCGCAAGGTCGACGTCCAGACCAAGGGTCCCGGCTCCGGCCGCGAGACCGCGATCCGCTCGATCCAGAACACCGGCATCGAGGTCACCGGCGTCAAGGACGTCACCCCCGTGCCGCACAACGGCTGCCGCCCGCCCAAGCGGCGCCGGGTCTGAGGAGCGAACGATGGCTCGATACACCGGTCCCAAGGTCAAGATCAGCCGCCGTCTCGGCGTCAACATCTTCGAGAACGACAAGGGCCAGCGGATGCTCGACCGCAAGCCCTACCCGCCCGGCGAGCACGGCCGCGACCGCCGCCGCCAGCCGTCCGAGTACCTGCTCCAGCTCCAGGAGAAGCAGAAGGCCAAGTACATCTACGGCCTCCTCGAGAAGCAGTTCCTCAACCTCTACAAGGAAGCCACCCGCCAGCAGGGCGTGACCGGCGAGAACCTGCTCCGCATGCTCGAGCAGCGGCTCGACAACGTGGCGTTCCGCGCCGGCTGGGCGTCCACCCGTCCGCAGGCCCGCCAGTTCGTGAGCCACGGCATGGTGAAGGTCAACGGCAAGCGGGTCGACATCCCCAGCTACCGGGTCCGCAAGGGCGACGTCGTCACCCTCGGCGACAAGGCCCGGGGGATGATCGTCATCCGCCACAACCTCGACACGATCGACCGCCGCAAGCCCGAGTGGCTCGAGGTCGGCGACGACGGCTTCCAGGTCACGGTGGCCGAGCTGCCCGTCCGATCGCAGATCGACGTCCCGGTGCGCGAGCAGCTCATCGTCGAGCTCTACTCGAAGTAGCCCCGGGACCGGCTCCCACCCACTCCACTCTCTCCATCCCCGAGGAAGGCAACAGATGCTGGTCATTCAGCGCCCCACGGTCGAGCCCATCGACGAGGAGCAGGGCAACCGGCAGCGGTTCTCCATCAGCCCGCTCGAGCCCGGCTTCGGCCACACGCTCGGCAACTCGCTCCGCCGCACCCTCCTCTCGTCGATCCCCGGCGCCGCCGTCACCGAGGTCCGCTTCGACGAGGCGATCCAGGAGTTCGACACCCTGCCGGGCGTCACCGAGGACATCACGGACATCATCCTCAACCTGAAGGACCTCGTCCTGACCTCGACCTCCGACGAGCCGGTCACCGTGCGCCTCGACGTGCGGGGCCCCCACGAGGTCACCGCCGCCGACCTCCAGCTCACCTCCGACATCGAGGTCCTGAACCCCGACCTGCACCTCGCCTCGCTGAACGGCAAGGGCCGCCTGGCGGTCGACATCACCGTCGAGCGGGGCAAGGGCTACGTGTCCGCCGACCGCAACAAGGGCGGCGCCACCATCGGCATCATCCCGGTCGACTCGATCTTCTCGCCGGTGCGCCGGGTGGCGTTCGACATCCAGCCGACCCGCGTCGAGATGGACACCGACTACGACCAGCTCATCCTCGACATCGAGACCGACGGCTCGATCACGCCACGCGACGCCCTCGCCTCGGCCGGCGCGACCCTGAAGACCCTCGTCGAGCTGATCGAGAACATGAGCGAGGAGGCCGAGGGCCTCGTCCTCACCGAGGCCGACAGCGCCACCACCGGCTCGCCGGACCTCGAGCTCCCGATCGAGGACCTCGACCTGTCCGAGCGGCCGCGCAACTGCCTCAAGCGGGCGCAGGTCAACACGGTCGGGGAGCTGCTCCAGAAGACCGAGGACGACCTGCTCGCCATCACCAACTTCGGCCAGAAGTCGCTCGACGAGGTGCTCGAGAAGCTCGACGAGCGTGGCCTCTCCCTGAAGGGCCGGGACTGACATGCCTGCCACGCCGAAGAAGGGCCGTCGCCTGGGCGGCAGCTCCTCGCACCAGAAGGCGATGCTCGCCAACCTGGTCGCCTCGCTCGTCGCCGCCGAGGCGGTGACCACCACCGAGGCCAAGGCGAAGGCGCTCCGCCCGGTCGCCGAGAAGCTGATCACCAAGGCCCGCAAGGGCGGCCTGCACAACCACCGCCAGGTCGTCGCCGCCCTCGCCGGTGACAAGGAGGCGGCGGCCAAGCTGATGGACGAGATCGGCCCGCGCTACGCCGACCGCAACGGCGGCTACCTCCGAATCCTGAAGCTGGGCCCGCGCCAGGGCGACAACGCGCCGATGGCGCGGGTCGAGCTGGTCTGACCCGGAGCCGCCCCGCCGTGTCCGGCCGTCGCCCCAGGGGGACGCCGCTGCGCGGCGCCACCGTCGTCGTCACCGGCGCCGCGTCCGGCCTCGGTCGCGGCCTCGCCCTCGCTGCCGCGCGGAAGGGCGCCACCGTGGTCATGTGGGACCGCGACGGCGACGCGCTCGACGCCGCCGTCGCCGAGGTCGATGCGGCGCGCACCGGGCCGGCCCTCGCCCCGATCGGACGCGTCGTCGACGTCACCGACCGCGACGGCGTACGGCGGGCGGCCGAGGAGGCGATCGACGCCACCGGCGGCATCGACGTCCTCGTCAACAACGCCGGCGTCGTCAGCGGCAAGTACCTCACCGACCTCGACGAGGCCGACGTGCGGCGCACCTTCGAGGTCAACACGCTCGCCCTCTACTGGGTCACCCAGGCCTTCCTGGCCCACATGATGGAGCGCGACCGGGGCCGGGTCGTCACCCTCGCCTCCGCGTCGGGGCTGATCGGTGTGGCGAAGCTCACCGACTACTCGGCCAGCAAGTGGGCGGCCATCGGCTTCGACGAGTCGCTGCGGGTCGAGCTGGCCCGGCGGGGCTCGAACGTGGCCACCACCGTCGTGTGCCCCTTCTACATCGACACCGGCATGTTCAG
>JAAYBP010000280.1 GCA_012730075.1 Acidimicrobiales bacterium
GATCAGCTTCCCAAGCTGAGAACGCGGGTTCGATTCCCGTCACCCGCTCTCCCGAGAAGGTCCAGGTCACCCGGCAGATCCGGCGCCCTGGGCCTTCCTCGCGCAGGACCCTGAGTCGGCCGCGTGCCCCTACGGATCGGTGGGGACCTCCTGCCGAGCCGAGGCTTGCGGCTCCGTGCCGCGCCGCGTGTCGCTCGCCTCCCGCGCGTACCAGAGGTAGGCGACGGCGAACATCGCTCGCTGGAGCGCTGCCGGGCCGGTACCTGCGGAACCCCGGCGCCGAGGTCGTGCTGTCCATCGCGCTCGGCCGAGAGGTTCGCTCCGGCCGGTTCAAGGAGGTCGTGCGCCCCGCCGAGCGCCACCGGATGCACCACCTGGAGGTCCATCGTCCCGACGAGATCGACGACGAAGTCGTCGAATGGCTCGCGGAGGCATACGAACGAGCCGGGGGAAGACCGGCACGCCGACCGGTCCACAGGATCAGGTACGTCCCGGATCGATGAGGTCGTCGAGGACGTCGGCGATGGCCCGCACGCCAGCCGATGGCGCCCGCCGTCGGCCGCCCGAGGTCAAGGTCGCACCAGGCTCCGCGCGTGGGCGTGGAGGGCCACGTCGTACGCGTTGTCCTCCGCGATGCGCTCGCGCAAGCCGTCCGGCACCTCGAACTCGTCGGAGCTGACCCGAAGCTCCGGGAGCGCGGGGACCGCCGTCCACCCCATCCGCTGCACGACCCGGTCGACGAAGCCACGGAAGTCCTCGGTGACGCCCAGGACGTCGACCGTCTCGAGGTTCCGGACCGCCGCGTCGTAGCGATCGTCGTCGATGGCGAGGTGGTGCATGACGCTGTCGAGCCCGTCGGACGCCCGCATCGAGAAGACCTTGGTCTGGTAGTCGTCGATCGCCATGGCGCGCTGCCACGGGTCCTCGTAGATCTCCTCGAGGGTCTTCCCCTCGTACAGGCCGCGGCGGCTGCACTGCTTCAGGTACGACAACGTCCGATCGACCGGATCGCGCAGGACCGTCGCGACCACCGCATCGATCCCCGCCGCCTCGATCGCGAAGAACGGGAAGTGACCCGAGTAGGCGCGGAGCCGTTCCTTGCGCTCGGGTGGGAGGTCGACGAGGCGTTCGACGACCTGGTAGGCGTGGAACTGGTCGGGCTCGGAGTCGGGGTGCGGATACACCTCGTCGGGCTCGTACTGGGATCGCACCACCTCGAGGAACGAGGTCCCAGCGGTCTTCATCACGTGGATGAAGAAGAACCGCTCCGGTGAGGTCATCGAATCGACCGTAGCCCGAGAGGCCATCCGCATCAGCCGGCCCGGGTGGGGCTCGAGGGCGGGGCGACGGCCCGGACCGTCGTCGGGGCGACCCGGATCCGCGCCAACGCGGTTGGTCGCCACCGGCGCCACCGGGGAGACTCGCCCGATGCCCGCGGTGAGCCTCGTCGTGACCGATCTCGACGGGACGCTGTGGCACACCGACGACCGCGTCGATCCGACGGTGGTCGCCGCGGTGGCCGAGCTCGAGGCCCGGGGCATCCCCCTGCTGGTGGCGACCGGCCGGCGGGTCACCTCGGCACGCGAGCCGCTGGCGCGCATCGGGCTCACCCCTCCGGCGGTGGTCCTGAACGGCGCGCTCGGGCTCGACCTGGCGACCGGGGATCGCTTCCACCGCGCCGCCTACTCCAACGCGGAGGCCGTCGACGTCCTGGCCGCGTTCGCCGAGGTCGGCCTCCGACCGGTCGTCTACGTCGACCATCCCGAGGTCGACGTGTTCCTCGCCGACGAGCCGTCGACGCATCCCCTCCACGTCGAACAGCTCGGCACCACCGCGGCGACCGACGACCTCGAGCGCGTCGTCGCCGAGGAGACCGTCCTCGGGTTCAGCATGATCGGCGTGCCGTGGGCCGACGCCGAGGCCGCGTCCGGAGCGGTCGGAGACCGGGCGGAGGTCCACCTCGACCGCTCGCTCGACTACGAGTCCACCGCCTCGCTCACCGTCGCGCCCCGTGGACAGTCGAAGTGGGACGGAGTCGCCGCGTTCTGCGCGATCCACCGGCTCGACCCGAGCGGGGTGCTGGCCCTCGCCGACGGCCCCAACGACATCGAGCTGCTCGATCGGGCGGCGGTGCGCCTCGTCCCCGAGGTCGCCCACCCGGTCGCGCTGGAGCGGGCCGACCACGTGATCCCCGCCGCGGCCGACGGCGGCTGGGCCGCCGTCCTCGACCACCTCGCCTGAAGTCCGGTCGAAGACCACACGAGGTGCCTGGAGGCCGAGCCGATAGGCGAGGCCGACCCAGCAAGCACGGCACCGCAAGTTCCGAGCGCAGCGAGGAATCCGTCTAGCGACGACGCTCGCTTTCCGCTAACGCTCCTGGC
>JAAYBP010000281.1 GCA_012730075.1 Acidimicrobiales bacterium
CACGAGCGGTCGGCGGACGATCCCGAGCTGGCCGTCTTCGCCGGCACGATGCTGCCCACGATGGACCAGGTCGTGCTCAACGTCTGGCGCCGCCACCTCCAGATCGCCGCCCGTCGACGGATCGCACGCGAGCTCGAACACGGCGCCGACCGGCCCCAGCACGCGGTCGGGTTCGCGGACATGGTCGGCTACACGACCCTCAGCCAGCAGGTCGACGAGCACACCCTCGCCGGCATCGTGCAGCGCTTCGAGGAGATCGCCTACGACATCGTCACGCGCCACGGCGGCCGGGTCGTGAAGATGATCGGCGACGAGGTGATGTACGTCGCGGACGACCCGGAGGTCGCGGTGCGCGTCGGGCTCGACCTCGCCGCGGAGTACGCCGCCGACTCGGCGCTGTCCGACGTCCGGGTCGGCATCGCGTGCGGGCCGGTGATCGAGCGGGAGGCCGACCTGTACGGATCGGTCGTCAACCTGGCCAGCCGCATCGTCCACATCGCCTTCCCCGGGTCGGTCGTCACGACCGACGACGTGCACGCCGCCGCCGGCGAGGCCGACGACCTGGTGTGGAAGAGCCTCAAGCCTCGACGCATCAAGGACATCGGCCGGGTACCGCTGTGGGCGGTGCACGCCGCGTCGGCCGACGACCGCGTCGGTCCCCGCTCGGAGGTCCGCGAGCGCCGCACCGCGGCACGTGAGGAGCGGCTGGCCGCGCTGGAGGACGGCCGTCCCCGGGGCCGCCGCGGCCGCAGCCGCCGCCGCGACGACGACGGCGCGCGCCTGGCGTCAGACCCCTCCCGCGCGCCCGAGGACCACCGCTGACGCCCCTTCGGTAGCCTTCCGTCCATGGCGAGCAGGACGGTCGCGGCGCGCCTGATGGCGGCATCGGCGGTGCTGGGCGTCGTCGCCGGGTCGATCGGTGGCGCGGTGGCAGCGCGTCCGGGACGCGAGGTCGTCACCGCCGTCAGCGCCGCGCCGCTCAGCGCCGCCGACCCGGCCGTGGTCGAGGGGGCGTGGCCGGTGGTCGTCACCGTCCCCGAGTCGATCGTGCCCGGCTCGTTCCTCGTGGCCGACGCGCTCGGCGACGAGGTCCCGATCTTCGACCGACCGGATGGAGCGGAGATCGACCGGCTCGCCAACCCGACGTGGGAGGGCCTCGCCGTCGTGTTCGGCGTGCTCGACCACCGGGGCGAGTGGATGCAGGTGCGCGTGTCGACCCGCCCCAACGGGCGCACCGCGTGGGTGCGGGCGGTCGACGTGCGGATGCGGCGGGTGCCGAACTGGATCAAGGTCGAGCTCGGCCTCCGCCGCCTGACCGTCTTCCACCGCGATGAGCCGCTCCTCACGACCGAGGTCGCGATCGGACGGTCGTACACCCCGACCCCGACCGGGTCGTACTTCGTCGACGGCCGGGTCCTGCTCGATCCGCTGCACCCCGCCTACGGCGCCGGGCAGGTGAGCATCAGCGCCTTCAGCGAGCAGCTCCGGTCCTTCGGCGGGGGCGTGGGCCAGATCGCGCTGCACGGCACCATGGCCCCCGCGCTCCTCGGGCAGGCGATCAGCAACGGCTGCGTCCGCATGGCCAACGACGCGCTCGTCGCGGTCCTCGACCTGGCCCCGACGGGCACCCCCGTGGAGGTGGTGCCCTGACGAGGGCATCGAGCGTCAGACGGGGTCGTCGAGACTGAGCGTCGCGATCCCTGCGGGCCGGAGCGCGACGCGCCCCTCGATCCGCTCCAGCGGCCGTCCCCGTAGGTCGGTGACCCACCCGGTGCGGTCGACGGTGACGGTGACCTCGGAGTCGGACGGGTTCCACACCCGCACCTCGAGGCGGCCGCCCCGCCGTCGCACGCACGACACCTCCGCGCCCTCGATGCGCAGGGCCCGGTGCTCGTCGGCGCGGTGCGGGCCGCGGGGCAGGGCGACGAGCATCGGCACGAACACCTCCGCCGCCCTCGCCTCGGCCCGGTCGAGGTCGACCGCCAGGCCGTAGCGGACCGTCAGGGGGCCGGGGACCTGGGCCGCCGGGGTCTCGACGACCGGACCGGCCGGCACGGGACGGGTCTCCATCGGACCCTGGGAGAGGAGGCCGGTGGCCCGCAGCAGCGTCAGGGCCAGGGTGGCCGCGCCGCCGGCCGCGTCCCCGGGGCCGGCGATGTCGACCAGCTCGTACTCCATCACGCCCTCGGTGAGGACGGTCAGCCGCCCGGCGGTGACGTGGTCGCGGGCCGGGTAGGTCGGCAGCGGCTGCTCGGTGGGGCCGCCCTCGGCCTCCAGGCCGCGGGTGACGGTGGCGAACGCGCACCCGGCCCGCGACGTCGACGCCCGCTCCGGCAGGGGCAGGTGCACCCGGACGCGGTGATCGCGGCTGCGGTTGTCGATCGTCGTCTCGACGCGCACGACCTCGTCGTCGGCGTGGAGGGTGAGCGTCGTGGAGACCGGTGTGTCGACCGCGCCGGCGCGGGCGCCCTCGACGATCGCCTCGGGCCAGGTCCAGCGGGTGTCGATGCGGACCACGGCGCGAAGCGGTCCGGTCTCCTCGACGGTGACCGAGACGGAGTCGGGACGGTCGACCAGCGCGTCACCCGCCGGCGGGGGGCACCAGTTGTAGGTGTCACCGTGGTCGCCGCCGTCGACGAGGCGGCCGAGGCCGGCGACGCCGCCGAGCGACCACGTGCCGTCGCCGGGATCGACCTCGACCGTGACGAGACCGTTGTCGAGGCGGGCACCGCCGTCGGCCGTCGCCGCGGCCGTCACCGGATGACGGGCCGGGATCGGCGCGAACCGGCGCCAGCCGAAGCCGGGGGCGGCGGCGCGGGCGAGGAAACGGACCGACGGAGCCCCGTCACGGAAGGCGGTGACCGGCGTGGCCGGGGAGCCGGCGGCCGATACGTGCGCGATCCGTCGGCGCAGCTCGTCGCGATCGACCGTACCGTCGCCGCCCGCGGTGGCCACGACCGAGATGGTGGCCCCCTCCTCGACGACCTCGACCGAGGTGATGGTGCGGTCGGTGTCGAGCACCCGGCCGACGACCTCCCCGAGGTTGGCCCGGCTGCCCGCGTCGACCCGCCGTCGGGCCCCGTGGACCGCCAGCAGCTGGGTGCCGGCGGGAGCCTCGTCGCGTCCCTCGAGCACGAGGTCGACCAGATCCGTCCGGTCGTGGGCCAGCGGGTTGACCAGGACCGGGTCCTCGCCCCCGGCGGCGGCGCCGATCGTGCGCAGCGACCGGGCGACCAGGCCGTCGACCAGGTCGATCACCTCGCCGTAGCGGTGCACGACGGCGTCGACCACCGGGTCGACCGAGCAGGCGCAGATCGAGTCGTGGGCGGCGTTGCGCACCACGTGCCGCCACGCCTCGGCCAGGAAGCCCGCCGGCCAGGCGTCGGCCGGGGCGAACAGGGCGGCGAGCGGCTCGGCCCGGCGTTCGAGGCCGACCTCGGCGCGCGCCGCGAGCTGGCGCACGTCGACCCGGTTGGACGTCACGCCCATCAACAGGTTGCTCCGGGCGCCCGAGCGCAGCTCGCCGGTCCACTCCGGCAGGGTCGAGGGTCCGCCGGCGCGCTCGACCGCGTCGAGCCGGGCCGCGAGGTGCTGGGGCAGCGAGCTGATGCGCAGGTCCCAGTCGTCGGACAGGTCGGCCGCCTCGGCCACCAGCCGCCCGAGCCGGGGCTGCGGCATCAGGTGGTCGGTGCCGTTCATCCAGAGCAGCGGATCGCCCGCCCGCGGCCCGTGCCGCTCGGCCCACGCCGCCACCCGGGCCAGCAGCTCCTTGGCGTCGTCGGGCAGGACGGCGCCGTTCGAGTACCCGTCGGTGAGGAACTCGGCGACGACCTCGGAGCCGTCGGGGCTGCGCCAGCGGAACGCCGGGGCGTCGATCTCGGCGGGCACGCCGCGCCAGACGACCGCCTCGGTGAACCCGAACCCGGCGAGGATCTGGGGCATCTGGGCGACGTGGCCGAACATGTCGGGCAGGTAGCCGACCTCCATCGCGCCCCCGAACGAGGCGGCCCGGTCGAGGCCCATCTCCAGGTCGCGGACCATGGTCTCGCCCGACACGAGGAACTCGTCCATCAGGATGTACCAGGGTCCGAGCGACAGGCGCCCGGCGGTGGCGAGGCGCCGGATGCGGTCCTCCTCGCCGGGACGGATCGCCAGGTAGTCGTCGACGACCGCCATCTGCCCGTCGAGCATGAAGTGCGCGTAGCCGGGGTCGTCGTCGAGCCGGTCGAGCAGACCGTCGAGCAGGTCGACGAGGCGCATCCGGAACTGCTGGAACGTCCGATACCACTCCCGATCCCAGTGGGTGTGGGGGACGATGTCGACGCGTCGGGCCATGGCCCTCACGCTACGACGCGCCCGGCCCCGTCGCCGCCGCGGTCGAGCGCCCGGACCGGTGACGTCCGCCGGAGCCGCGTACGTGGCAGGGTGAGGCGGTGCGAGCGGAGGGGGTGCGAGCGGACGGCCTGCGGGCGATGGTGCCGTGGGCGTTGGCGCTGCTCCTGGCCGCCGCCGTCGCCGTCGGGTTCGGGCCGTGGGTGCGCACCGGCGCGGGGGCGCGGTCGAGCTTCGAGGCGATGCGCACCGCCGACCGGCTCGACCTGTTCGACGACGGTGTCCGCACCGTCCTCACCGTGGCGTGGGGTGCGCTGCCCTTCGTCGCCGCCCTGGGCGCCGCGGCGGTCGCCCTCGGCTGGTCCCGGGTCGCCGCGACCGCCGGGCTGGCCGTCGGCGGTGTCGTGCTCGCCCTCGCCTCCCTGATCGTCCTCGGCCCGCCCGAGGCGGCGTGGGCCGCACCCGTCGGGGCCGTCGTCGGCGCCGCGCTGCTCGCCGTGTCCCTCGTCGCGACCGTGATCCCCGCCGAGGTGGGCCCGCGGGGGACCCCCGCCGCCGATGCCGCGACGACCGCTCCCGCCGACCTCGCTCCCGCCGCCCTCGCTCGTGCCGATGTCGTTCGTACGGACGTCACCCGTCCCGACGTCACCCGTCCCGTCGCCGTCCCCGGCGGGAGCCCTTCCACCGTCCCCGAGGGGGAACCGTGAACGAACCTTCTCCGGCCGACGGGCCGAAGGGGCCGACCGTCGGTCCCGATCTGCCGGTCTACGGCGCCCCGTCCGACGGCCCCGCGCACCCGGGAGCCGGTGCTCCGGCCCGACGCGGTCGTCGGGTCGTCGCCGCCGCGGTCGCCGCCTTCGCGGTGGCGGCCGGCGCGGTCGGGGTCTCGACGCTCACCGCCGCCGACGGGGCCGACTCGCCCGAGGCCGCGGTCGAGGCGTTCTTCACCGCGATGGAGCGCGAGGACCTCCTCGGAGTGGCCGAGGCGATCGACCCGCGGGAGCGCGAGGTCGTGCGGCCCGCGCTGGAGAGCACCGGCGACGAGGCCCGCCGGCTCGGTCTGGCGTCCGACGCGCTCGACCTGCGCGACCTCCAGGGGGTCGAGATCGAGGTCGACGGGCTCACCCTCGACTCGACCACGCTCCAGGACGGCTGGGCCGCGGTCGACGTCACCGACGGCACGCTGACCGCGTCGGCCGACCTGCGCGAGATCCCCGTCGGCGCGGTGATCGCCGAGTTGATCGACGACGAGATCGACGCCGGTGGCAACTCCGACGAGACGACCGAGGCCGACCTGTCGGACCTGCGGCTCGTCACCGTCCGCCGTGACGGCGGGTGGCACGTCAGCCTCCTCTACTCGGCCGCCGAGGCGATCCGCTCCGGCCTCGACGACGCGCCGCCCCGGCCCGTGTACGGCGAGGGGATCCCCGCCGAGGGAGCGTCGTCACCGGAGGAGGCCGTGCGCGAGGCGGTCGACGCGGCCGCCGCACGCGACGTCCGGCGCCTCATCGCCGTCACGTCGCCCGAGGAGGCCGCCGTCCTGCACGACTACGGCGAGATACTGGTCGACATGGCCGGGGAGCCGGACGACTCCTCGAGCATCTCCGTCGACGACCTGGGCCTGGAGACGACGGAGGGGCCCGACGGCACCCGCCTGGTCTCCGCCTCGTCGTTCGAGGTCACCTACGAGAACGAGTGGGAGCGCATGGTCTGGGTCTCCGACGGCGAGTGCATGACCACCACCTACGAGGCGGTCGACCCCGACGACTCGTGGCCCGGGCAGACCACCTCGGTGTGCGAGGGCGACCTCGACCCCGAGGCCGCGGGCCCGTGGCTGGGCTGGACGTTCTCGCTCGGGACCACGACGCCGACGGTGACGACCGAGGAGGTCGACGGGCGGTGGTACGTCGCGCCGGCCCGATCGGTGCTGGACACGTTCGGCGCCGCCCTCGCGGTGCTCGACGCGGACGACGCAGAGCGCTTCGCCCGGTGGATCTCGGGTGAGACGTGGCAGTTCACGCCCGACGAGCTGTGGGAGGCGTGCGGGACCGAGCCGCCGTCGCTCGACGATCCCGACGCGTTCGAGGGCGCGTTGCGCGACTGCATCGCATCGCTGCCCGACGACTACGCCGGCCCCTGGTACGGCCTCCCCGACGACGGTGCGGTCATCGGCGTCCCCGACGTGGCGATGCCCGACGAGGGCGTGTGGGCCTGCGTCGACGACAGCCGCACCGCCGACGAGCTGGAGGGCTGCCTCCGAGGGCTGGTCGAGTCGGGTGAGCTCCCCGTCGAGCAACTCGCCCCGTGGCTGTGCGAGGGCGTCTACCTCGGCATCGACGAGGGGTCGACCGAGGAGGAGCTGGAGACGGCCGAGGACGCCTACGAGGCGTGCATCGAGCGGGCCGGGACCCCGGACCCCTCCGACGCCCCGACCGCGACCACCGCGCCGACCCCCACCACCGTGCCGGCTCCCACCGTGCCGACCACGACCGTCCCGGCACCGACGACCACCGCGGGCGGCTGACCGGGGACGTCGCGGCCGTCGCCTCCCCCGAACTGGCGCGCCACTACGGGAGTGCCTGGCAGGCTGGGGGCGTGAGGATCGCGTTCGGCACCGACGAGGTCACCCCGGTCACCGACGCGGTGAAGGCCCACCTCGCGGCGCGGGGCCACGACGTCGTGGCGACCGACGAGGGGGACCCGTGGCCGGAGGTCGGTCGGGCGGTGGCCGACGCGGTCGCTTCAGGGGCGGCCGACCGGGGCGTCGTGTGCTGCTGGACCGGCACCGGTGTCGCCCTGGCCGCCAACAAGGTCCCCGGCGCGCGGGCGGCGTTGTGCGGTGACGCCGAGACGGCCCGGGGCGCCCGCCGCTGGAACGACGCCAACGTGCTGGCGCTCGGGCTGCGGCTCACGACGGCCACCGTCGCCGCCGAGGTGATCGACGCGTTCCTGGTCACCGACGTCGACCCCGACGAGGCCGCCAACATCGCCCGGGTCGAACCCGGCCCTCCCGACCGTCCGAACCACCCGGACCGTCCGGACGGTCCCGACGGGCGCTTCGCCGGTGGCGAGTAGGTTCACCGGCATGCCGAAGTACGTGATGCTCTCGACCCTCGGCCCCGACGGCGCCGCCCGGCTGCGCGACAGCCCCCGCCGGCTCAAGGAGGTCAACGCCGAGCTCGAGGAGATGGGGGTGAGGGTCCTCTCCCAGTACGCACTGCTCGGCCAGTTCGACTTCCTGAACATCCTCGAGGCGCCCGACGAGGTGACGATGGCCCGGGTCGCCACGTCGCTCGCGGCGCGCGGCACGCTCAAGACGCTGACGCTCACCGCCATCGAGGTCGACACGTTCATCGACGCCCTCGGCGAGGGCGTCGGCTGACCCGAGGGTGTCGCTGACCCGCGGTCGCCTGGCCGGGTCGTCAGCGGTGGGACCCGGTCGGCGCGACGGTCAGATCCACCACATCGAGCGGCGGCGCTCCCGGCGGATGGCGGCCGCGGCGATCGGGCGCGGCAGCACCACGTCGTCGGACACCCGCCGTACGCGGTAGCCGTCGGGCGTCACCTCGTCGACGACGAAGCCGCGCTGCCAGTGGCCCTCGAAGCCGTCGCGGACCTCCACCCGATCGCCGGGCGCCGGTTCGTCGTCGGTCATCGCGTCCGGGTCGGCCGCCACGGGCCGAGCCTACGTCCACGTCGGCCATCGGAGACGCCCCTTCCCGTGGCCGGCCCGCCCGGACCGCGGGGTCGGTCGCGCGCGGTCGCGGCGACGTCCCCGGACCCGTTGCGCCGAACGGCCGGCGGTAACGTCGGGCGGTGCCCACCCGCGCTCCGGTCCGCCGCCCCCGCATGCGGCGCGCGCTGCGCGGGAAGGCACCGTCGCTCGCGGCCGAGCGGGAGCTGTGGGCCGAGGGCCACGAGGTCGTCGTCGGCCTCGACGAGGTCGGGAAGGGGGCCTGGGCGGGGCCGCTGACCGTCGGGGCCGTGCTACTGCCGCGCGACCGCCGGATCAACGGCGTGCGCGACTCCAAGGCGCTCACCGAGCCCGAGCGGGAGGCGCTCTACGCGAAGGTCGCGCCCTGGTGCGAGGCCTGGGCGGTCGGCCACGCGTCGGCGTTGGAGTGCGACGAGCTGGGCATGTCCGAGGCGCAGCGCCTGGCCGCCCGCCGGGCGCTCGAGGCCCTCGGCGCCACCCCGACCGCGGTGCTGATCGACGGTCGCTGGGACTTCGTCGGCGTCGGCACGACCCGCCTGATCGTCAAGGGCGACGCCACCTGCCTGTCGATCTCGGCCGCGTCGGTGCTGGCGAAGGTGACCCGCGACCGCATCATGCGCTCGGTCGCCGACGCCCACCCCGGCTTCGAGTTCGACGCCAACAAGGGCTACCCGTGCCCCCGCCACAAGGTCGCCCTCCGGGGTCAGGGGCCCACCGCGATCCACCGCATGAGCTGGGCGTTCGTCGATGACCTTCCGTGGTCGACCGGCGCGCGCGAGCGGTCCCTGGCCCGGGCCGCGGCCCGGGCGGGCGTCGACCCGGCTCAGATCCGCCTGTTCTAGGGCCCGCCGGTCGTCGGCCGCCGCGTCACCAGTCCCATCCGGCGGGCATCTGGGCGGCGGGCGGCCGCGGTCCACGCGGGCGGCGACCGAGCAGCCGGGCCTCGCCGCGCGAGGCCGTGGCGGACGTCGGGACGCCGATCGCGGGGGCCGTCGGGTCGTCGGCGGGGTGCCCCGTAGGACCGCTTGGGTCGGGACCGCCCGATGGGTCCGAGCCTCCGGTGGACGTCGGAGTCCCGGGCGCGGTCGGTGGCGGTCCGCCCCACACGTCGGGGCGAGCGGCGGTCCATCCGCCGGGTGGCGGAGTCGGCGCGATCGGACCGGACGGCGCGCCGGGGTAGGCCGGGTCGGACGGCCTGGCGGGGTCGGACGGCGCGGTCGCCCCCGGCGGCGGCGTCGTGCCGAGCGGCGGGATCGGATGCGACGCGGCGGAGGGCGGGGTGGGGTCCGGCGGACCGGTCGTCGCCGGGGGCGCCCACGGGGTCGGGGGTGGGGCGGCGGCCCGGGCCCGGCGGTTGCCCCGGACCAGGACGATGGCCAGCACGGCGACGAGGGCCACGACGACCACGCCGGCGAGGAGGAGGCCGAGCAGCGTGAACAGGCCGAGGCGGGTCACGTCGGATTCGAGGTCGCCCCCGGCGTCGAGGCGCTCGGGCCGGGCGCCGAGCTCGTCCTCGAGATGCTCGTAGGTGAGGGTGTCGTGCTCGTCGTCGATCGTCAGCTCGAGGCGCTCGAAGCGGCGCGGGAACGTCGTCCAGATCACCTCCTTGGCCTCGGCGACGCCCTCGGCGGTCGTGCGGCCCGGCGGTGCGTCGGCCGACACGACCAACCCGACCGGCCGGGTGGTGGTGAGGCTGATCCGGACGTCGCGGAACCCGGCGTCGTCGAGGTCGGACTCGAGGTCGGTGAACGACGAGATCGTGCTGCACCCCGCCAACAGGGCCAGGACCAACCCGACGACGGCGAGCGCGACCCGGGCCGAGCCTCGGGCACTCGGTCGATCGCGGGAGGTGGGGGACACGGTGCTCCAGTCGGGGGCGATCCGCGAGCCTACGGCCGCGACGCGCGCATGGTGTCAGCCACCGCTCGCGCGGGCGTGCGACAAGTGCCTGACACCGCTCGCCCGTCGGGTCGTGGGGTAGGAGGGTGTGCCCGTAGGCTCGGCGCCGATGCAGCTGTCGGATCGCACGCGCGCCGTGGGCCTCGCGCTCTGCGCCTGGACCCTGATCACGTGGGTCACCCGTGTGCCGCTGGCGTGGCGCGACGACGAGTTGGAGACGGCCGAGAAGGTGCTGGCCACCGTGCCGGTGGTCCTGTTCGTCGCCCTGGCGGCGGTCGCCGGGGCCACGACCATCGCCCGCCGGACGGTGGCGGGGGGCGCGCTGATGGCCCTGGCGGGTTGGTCGGCCGCCTACTGGGCGGTGCGGGTGCCGATGATCGCCGTGAACGACCACCCGGCCGCCTTCATCGTGGTGCACGCGGTGCTCGGCGGGGTGGCCGTCGGCCTCGCCGGCCTGACCCTCCGGGGGCTGCTCGCCGACCGGTCACGCGCCGGGGTCGCCGCCGGCTGACCGCCGGCTGACCACCGGCCGGGGCGATGGGCCGACTCGACCCGCGAGCAAGGGCCCGGCTCAACCGGCGCGGAGGTCGACGTCGAGGGCGAGGGTGAGGCAGCGGCACGCCCCGCCCGCCTTCAGGAACTCGCCGACGTCGACCGCGACCGGGTCGAAGCCCCAGGCCTCCAGGCGGCGCCCGACCGCGGGCGGGACGTGGGGCATCACGATCGTCGTCCCGACGACCACGGAGTTGGCCGTGAAGGCCAGGGCCTCCTCGTCGGACAGCCACAGCGGCTCGGGCACCAACTCCTCGACGACCCTGATGCCGTAGCGGTCCCACCCCAGCGGGGCGGCCATCGCCCGTCGCTCGTCGAGCGGGCAGAACGTCAGGTCGAGGTGGTAGAGACGCTCGTCGACCAGCTCGATCGGCCGCACCACCGCGCCGGTCGCCGCCCCGATCGGCACCGCCGCGGTGGCCTCGCTGCGGTACCGGTAACCCGACAGCAGCACCGGCCGGCCGCCCGACCGGTCGGCGCCGAAGGGCAGCGCGTCGCCGGCGCCCTCGTGCACCGCGTCGTCCGGCAGGCGCTCGACGGAGAAGCCGTGGCGGGCGAACCAGGTGGCGAACACCTCGGTCTCGGGTCGCCGCGGCGGATGCCGGAAGTGCGACGGCACGAACCGCTCACCGGACACGATGCCCGCGTTGGCGGTGAAGACGAGGTCGGGCACTCCCTCGGGCTGTTCGATCGTCTCGACGACCGCACCCGCCGCCCGCAGGGTGGCGACCAGGGTCTCCCACTGGGCGCGGGCCCGGTCGACGTCGACCGCGACCTCGGCGTGCATCCACGGGTTGATCTCGTAGACGACGCCGAAGTGGACGGGCGCGCAGCAGAGGAAGCGGCGGCCCCACGTGAGGTCGCCGGCCGGCACGGGTCAGGCGCCGAGCTCGTCGGCGAGCAGGGCGAGGAACGGTCCCACGTCGGTGACGATCCCGTGGGCCTGGTGGCTGCCACGGTCGCCGAGCTTGGTGACCACCGAGGGGTTGATGTCGACGCAGAACGTCTCGACGGCCGCCGGCAGCACGTTGCCGGTGGCGACGGCGTGGAGGGTCGAGGCCAGCATCAGGGCCAGCCGCACGCCGGCCACCTCGTCGCGCATGCGGTCGGCCGTGGCGACGACGTCGGTGATCGTGTCCGGCAACGGCCCGTCGTCGCGCACGGATCCGCCGAGCACGAACGGCACACCCGTCGTGACCAGGGCGTGCATCACCCCGTCGGTGAGCCACCCGGAGGCGACCGCGGCCGCGATCGAACCGTGCCGTCGGACCTCGTTGATCACGCGCAGGTGGTTGCTGTGGCCGCCCTCGGTGCCCTGACCCGACGCCACCGACACCCCGAGCGACGTGCCCATCACGGCGGACTCGACGTCGTGGGTGGCGAAGCCGTTGCCCGCGAACAGGGTCTGCACCCACCCGGCGCGCACCAGCCGGGCGAGCGGCGGACCGCCGCCGGTGTGGATCACGACCGGCCCGGCGACGACGAGGATCGACCCGCCCTCGTCGCGCACCGCACGCATCCGCCCGGCGAGGGCGCGGAGCTGGGTGGCCTTGGGCTTCTCGCTCGAGACCTCGGAGTCCATGAACTCGAACCCGGCGGCGGCGCGGGGCCGGTCCGCGGGCCGCACCCGCACCCCGGCCGCGCCCACGACCACTCGATCGCCGGAGCGGATCCGGTGCAGTGGCGTGGTCGTCACCCGTTCGTCGGCCCCGACGACGAGCACGCAGTCCATCTCGGCTCGGTCCGCCGGGACCCACCGGCCGCCGATGCGCACCTCGGTATCGAGGTTCGTGGTGGCGCAGAAGTCGGCGGGCGCGACGCCGTCGGCGGGCGCGGGATGGGTGGTCGCGTCGTCGACGGTCGCGGGGTTGGCGCCTTGCACCCGGAGCTGCTCGGCGACCGCCGCCAGCGTCGCCTCGTCGGGCGCGGTCACCTGGAGCACCGCCCGGCTGGTGTCGGTGGGGGACCTCCCGATCTCCACGTCGATCAGCTCGTAGTCGCACCCGGCGTCGAGCACGAGGTCGAGCACCTTCGGGAGGATCAGGGAGTCGACGATGTGACCGTCGAGCACGAACGTGTCCCGGACGTCCATTGCGAGAGTCTGGCCCTCCTCCAGGTAGGTTGCCGGACCATGGGTCAGCCGATCGTCGTCGTGGAGAAGCCCTCGGCCGCCAACCCCGGTGTCGTGCGCTTCGAGACCAACCGCGCCCTCTCGGGGATGGGCCACGAGCGCTACCGGGTGGGCGAGGAGGTCCGTGGCGACCGTCCCACCGACGAGCTGGCCCGGCGCCTCCTCGACCGGGGCGGCATCGACGCCGTCCACGTGAACGGCAGCATCGTCACCATCGACCTCGAGAAGGGCCACGACGCGGCCGGCGTCCGCGAGATCATCGAGGGCCTCTACATCCACTACCCCGACGAGGCCACCACGGTCGAGGGCACCGCGGACGAGGCCACCACGGACGAGGGCGAAGCGACGGAGGGCGAAGCCACCGGGACCGACGAGGTCACCGCGGACGTCGCGTCGGAGGGTGAAGCGGCCCCGGCCGAGGCGGACGTTCCGACCGATACGGAGGCGGCGGCGGACGAGTCCGCCCCGGGAGGGGGCGGCGGCGACACCGGCTGACGCGGGGGGAGCGCCCCGGACCGCGACCGTCGCGCCTGATCTGCCCGTTCCTGCCGATCTGCGATCCGATCCTCGACGGCACGGTCGTCTTCTGGAACGACACCCACATCACCCGCCGCTACTCCGAGACCCTCGCGGGTCCCGTCGGCGAGATGCTCGTCCGGGCGGGCGTGCTAGAGGGCTGAGCCGGTCGGACCGACCGGAGCAAACCCGGCCGGTTCAGTCGTAGGAGCCCTCCCGGTGCCAGACCCCGCCCTCCAGGGCGAGCAGGTGCGCGGTGCCGTCGGCCAGCACGACCTGAACCCGGGCCCGCCGCCGGGCCCGGTCGGGGTCCCACCAGCGTTCGTCGGCGGGCCAGGGCCCGGCCCAGGCCACCACCTCGACCCGGCCGAGGCGGGCGGGCGGGGCGCTGACGGTCCCCCGGCCGTCGACCGCGACGGCCGTACCGTCGGCGGCCCGGAGCTCGACCTCGACCGGCGAGGCGGGCACCAGGGCCGGTGAGGGCGGGGGGAGGCGGCCCGGCCAGGGGCCGGTGGGTCCGGGGCGCACGACCGTCCGGGCGCCGAGGTCGACCGCGGCGGCGGGCACCGACGCGATGCGGTCGGTGGGCCCGCGGCCGCCGGTTACCTCGGCGACGGTGACGGCGTCGGGCCCGAGGAGGGCGGCGACCCGGGCCAGGGCCCGCGCCGCCTCCTCGTCGATGCGGGTCTCGCCGCCCCAGAACCCGAGCTGACGGCCGCGGGCGGCGGTGACCTCCTCGGGATCGAGGCGGAGGACGGTGACCCCGGCGGTGGGCCGCTCGGCGGCGGGACCGTCGAGCCAGCCGTCGAGCTGCCACCGGACCCGTTCGGCGACGGCGGACGCGGTCAGCCCGCCCTCGTGGCGCCAGGACCGGCGCCGGCGCTCGCCGTGATCGGTCTCGACCTCGACGCCGAGGCGCAGGCACACCCGGCCGTCGCGTGCGAGGCGGGCGTGGAGGTCGTCGGCGAGGGCCACCGCCCGGAACGCGAGGACGTCGGTGCGGTCGATCGGCGGGTCGAGCTCGACCGCGACCGCCAGCTCCGGGGCCGCTCGGCGGGTGGCGAGCGGCCGGGGGTCGAGGCCCCGGGCCAGGCGGTGCAGCAGCTCCCCGGCCGGACCGAACCGGGCGAGCACGTCGGGGGCGGGGAGGGCGGCCAGCGCACCCAGGGCGCGGACACCGAGCCGGGCCAGCACCGATGTCGCCTCGCGGGCGTCGTCGCGGTCGAGGTGCTCGGCCGCCTCGCCGACGGGTCGGTCGGCGAGGAACGCGGCGCTGGCCCCCGGTTCGACCACGGCGGGCCCCGAGCGGGCGGCGCAACCGGCGGCGAAGGTGCCGTCGGCGACCGCGACCCCGGGCGCCACCCCCGGCGGGAGTCGGGCGTCGAGGACCCCGGCCACCCGGTGCACGAGGGCGGCGTCGCCCCCGAAGTAGCGGGACGGGCCCCGGGTGGGGAAGGCGACCTCGCCGGGGTGGCGCACCTCGACCCGCGGGGTGACGGCGTCGAGGGCGGCGGCCAGGGGCTCGAAGGTCCGTCCCTCGCGGGCCGGATCGGCCGTGACGACCGCGGCGGCCGGGCAGCGGCCCTGGGCCTCCCGGCGGCGGAGTCCGACCGTCACCCCCGCGGCCCGGGCCGCTCCGGACGCGGCGACCACCCGGTTGGCGTGGACGACGACCACCGGACCGGCGCCGTCGGGGGCCTCGCCGACGTGAGCGGTGTCCCCGGCGCCGACGGTGCCGCCCTCTCCGACGTCGCCGGCGATCCGGGCGGCGACGACCGGCCAGTCGGCCACGACCGCGACCAGCGCCCGCTCCGCCGCCTGGTCCGGCCCGGGGGCCGGTGAGGGAGCCACCTCAGCCGACCTCCGCCCAGCGGGTCCCCCGGCCGTCCGTCGTCGCGGTCACCGTCGGGTTCGGGAGGTCGGCGGTCGTGGACGGGACGGTCGTGGACGGGGTGGTCACGAGCGGGGCGGGGGCGCCGTCGGGGCCGGGGAGCCAGAGCTCCAGCCGGCGGGGGCGGGCGGCGCGGCCGCGCCCCTCGGCCTCGACCACCAGCCGCCGCCGGCGGAGCCGACCGGCCCCGTCGAGCCGGTCGGTGGCGACCGCCCCCTCCCAGGACGCCCGCACCGACCGCAGCCGCACGTCGGGGTCCTCGGGCCAGATCCCGGGCCCGGGCAGGCGCACCAGCACCCCGCCCCGGCGGCGGAGGTGGGTGCGGAGGCGGCGCTGCTCTCCGGGTGCGACCCGGCGCGACGCCCGGACCAGGACGACCTCGACCGACTCGACCAGGGCGGCGACCACCGTCGACCAGGCGGCCGGCGGGGGATCGGCGACCACGACGGTGCGCTCGAGGGCCAGACCGGCCTCGGCCGCCGCGACGAGCCCGAGGTCGTCGGCGCCGACGACCGCGGTCCACGATCCGGCTCCCGACGCCGCCGCCACCAGGGCGAGGGCGAGGGCGGTGGCCCCCGGGCCGTGGACGCCGACGGTCGCGCCCCGGGGCAGCCCGCCGTCGGGGAGCAGCGGGGCCAGGACGGAGGTCACCGGCAGCGCCCGCTCGGCGGCGAGGGTGACCGGCCGCGCCCGCTCCCCGAGCACCGCCAGGGGGATCTCGGGGCGGGGACGGGCGCTCACCCGGCCAGTATCGAACATGTGTTCCCATCCGGCAACCGGAGCCGCCGCGCGGGTGTCCGGGTCAGGCGGCGTCGTTGGGGAGGGCGGCGTAGGTGCGACAGGCCTGGCCCCGGAGGCTGGGGCAGGGCGGCTCACCGTCGGCGACGTCGATGCCGGTGACCGTCGACAGCACGATCGACGAGGCGTGCTCGCCGCCGCGGCCGATCTCGCGCCGCTCGCCCGGCTCGCCGATCGTGTCGAACTTCCACGTGCCCCGGTCGTGTCCGGGCGACGAGATGACCACCCGCAGCCGGGTGCCGGCCCGGAAGGCCTGGGCGAACGACGGGATCGCCACCTGGGCGCGGGCCCACTCCCCGGGGTCGAGCGGGACGACGCCCGCCTCGGAGAAGTCGTTGGGCACCTCGAGGTCGTCACCGATCTCGTCGGTCAGGTTCCGCCGCGACAGGCGGAGCTGACCGCTCTGCACGAGGTACTCGACGCCGTCGGGGCGCACCTCGGTGATCGTGACCTGCACGTCGGCGTCGGTCGAGTCGGCCCGGACCCACAGGTCGGCGTAGCCCGAGCCGGCCAGCACCGTGTCGGTGGTGAACGGCTCGGTGAGGTAGCTCAGCCCCTCGCCCTCGTCGGGCTGCTGCCAGTCGAACTCCCACAGCGGATCGAGCAGCGGGTAGCCGCCGTCGTCGTCGGCGAAGAACGTGTCCTGCCCGGCCTCGGGGTCGTTGACGAACACGTCGACGCCCTCGTCGGACGGGGCCTCGGGGACGAGCGTGCCGTCGGGACCGAGGTACCACTCGACCGCCTCGGCCTCCGGCGGCGGCCACTCGTCGAACGTCGCCTCGAAGCGGGCCTGCGGCGACCCCGGGCGGGTCTCGTCGCCGAAGCCGTTCTCGAACAGCACCCGGACCTTGGGCTCGGCCTCGTAGGCGGCGAGTACCCCTTCGAGGTCGTCGTCGGCGAAGTCGGGGAAGCGGTCGGGCTCGAACTCCAGGCCCTCGACGCCGAAGAAGCTGGTGAACAGGTCGGGCGCCAGGGCGCGCACGCCGTCGTCGATGCGCGGCACCTGCTCGTCGACGTAGAGCTCGAGGAACTCGTACCAGCGGGTGAGCACCAGCGGCGTGTAGCCGTCGGGGTGGCGCCCGTTGAACAGCGTGATCTTCTCCCGATCGGTCCCGGTGAAGTCGTCGAGCATCACCGTGAAGCGGGGGCCGGTCTGCTCGTCCTGCCAGGCTCCGGTGAGGTACACGGGGACCTCGATGTTCGGGACCAGCGTCTCGAGGTCGCGGGCGTCGGCTTCGTCGGGCCGGTACTCGAGCGCCCGGGTGAAGTCGCCGAAGTCGGGGTTCTGCGAGCGGATGAGGAGGTTGTCCTCGCAGGTCTCGTCGCCCTCGTCGACGCGGGCGGACACCCAGTCGGATCCGCCGCTCTCGGACTGCCGATTGCGCTCGGCGAGCCACTGCTCGGTGAAGCCGGAGTTGTAGATCGCCCCGGGCCACGCCATCTGCCAGGAGTCGCCGATGACCGACAGGGGGGTGATGGCGGCCAGGCTCGGCGGGCGGGTGGCGGCGACGTAGAGCTGGGTGATGCCCGAGTACGACAGGCCGACCATGCCGACCCGGTTGCCCTTGACCCAGGGCTGGCGGGCGATCGCCTCGATCACGTCGTAGCCGTCGGCCTGCTGGGCGGCGCTGAACACGTCGAACACGCCGCCGGAGCATCCGGTGCCGCGCATGTTGACGCCGACGGTGGCGTATCCGCCGAGCAGGCCGGCGATCATCGAGCCCGGCTCGCCGTCGCCCCCGGGGTTGGACGGGCCGTAGCCGGAGTACTCGACCACCGTCGGGTAGGGGCCGTCCTCGATCGGGCCGGGGAGGCGCACCATGACGCTGAGCGTCACGCCGTCGCGGGTGGTGACGTAGCCGAAGCCCTCGCCGACCTCCTGCTCGTCGTAGAACGACTCGTCGGGCACGTCGTCGATCGCCATCACGTCGAACGGCTCGCTCTCGGCGACCGGGTCGGCCGACTCGTCGCGGATCGTGTACGTGCCGGGCGACAGCGGCTGGCCCTCGGCGGTGGGCAGCGTCCCGCCGGTGCCGGTCTCGTAGGTGAGGTGCTCGTCGGGGACGTACGCGAAGTTGGCCTGGCCCTCGTCGTCGGTGACGAGCGTCAGCAGCCGGGTGCCCTCGGCGTCGACCAGGGTCAGGTCGTGACCCGGCTCGGCGCCGGTCACGGTGGCGATCTCGACGCCGGGGCGGACGTCGAACGTCGCCGCGACGGTGTCGTCGGAGCCGCCGCCCGCCTCGCCGTCGTCACCGGTGCAGGCGCCGAGCAGCAGTGCCAGGCTCGTCGCGACGGCGGCGGCCCGGCGGAGCCCGCCGAGACGGCGCCGGTGGGGATGGCGCGCCGGGACGGCTCGGCCTTCGGGCAGGGCTCGGCCTGTGGGCATGTCGTGTCCCCCTGGACGATCGGCTTTCGAGCGACGGGGGACCCTACCCGACCCCCTCCGGCCCGCTCCGGCGAGGCGCGGGGTCGCCGCCGTCCGGGGCCGGGTCGACCGGCGGCTCATGCCACGTCCTCCGGGAGGTGGTCCCACAGCGTCTCGAAGCTGGGGCGCAGGCGTGACAGCTCCTCGAGGTGGGCGGCGGAGAGGTCGGCCAGGCGCCGGGCGCCCTCGTCGGTCAGCTCGAGGCGCACGACGCGGTGGTCGGCGTCGTCGCCGACCCGGCGCACCAGGTCGGCCCGCTCGGCCCGGTCGATCAGCTCGACGACGCTGTGGTGCCGGAGCTGGAGGTGATCGACGACGTCGCCCACCGCCGGCCGTCCCGAGTGCCCCCGGATCGCCAGCAGGAGCTGGTGCTGGGCAGGGGTCAGACCGGCCTGGCGGGCCTGCTGCTCGCTCCAGTGGAGGAACCGGCGCAGGCCGTCGCGGAAGGCGAGGAGCCGGGCGGCGTCGTGGTCGCTCAGGCCGCGGGCGGGCGGCGAATCTGGCTCGGACATATCGCATCACGATACTCTTTCGGGATGACCGACACCGCCTCGACGCGCCGACTGCTGCTGCTGACCGGGCTGGCCGCGCTGCTCGGTCTCGCCGGTGGTGGGGCCGCCTGGGTGCTGCTGCACCTGATCGACATCATCACCAACCTGGCGCTCTTCCACCGGTTCTCCGTCGAGCACCCGCCGATGGGCGAACTCGACGTGGGGCCCGCGGTGCTCGCCGCCGCCGTGATCGGGGCCGTGCTGATCAGCCTGCTGGCCCGGTGGTCTCCGGTGATCCGCGGCCACGGCATCCCCGAGTCGATGGAGGCGATCCTCACCAAGCAGAGCCGGATCGCCCCGCGGACCGCGGTGGCCAAGCCGATCTCGGCCGCCATCGCCATCGGCACCGGCGCCCCCTTCGGCGCCGAGGGGCCGATCATCGTCACCGGCGGCTCGATCGGATCGCTGCTGGGCCAGGTGATCCGGGTGTCGCCGTCGGAGCGGAAGATCCTGCTCGCCGCGGGCGCGGCGGCCGGCATGGCCGCCACGTTCGGGGCGCCGCTCGCCGCGGTCGTGCTGGCGATCGAGCTGCTGCTGTTCGAGTACTCGGTGCGGGCCTTCATCCCGCTGGTCGTCGCCACCGCCATCGCCGGTGGCATGCACTCCGCGCTGTTCGGGGAGGGCCCGCTGTTCGCCGTGCCGCACCACGACTTCGCCGGCCTCGAGGTGCTTCCCGCCTTCGTGCTGCTCGGCCTCGCCTGCGGCGTGCTCGCCATCGTGATCAGCCGGGGGCTGTTCGCCGTCGAGGACCTCTACCGCCGCCTGCCGGTGAGCGACTTCTGGCACCCGGCGATCGGGGCCGTCGGCTTCGTCGCCGTCGGCCTCGTGGTGCCCCGGGCCCTCGGCGTCGGGTACGACGCGATCGGCGACGTGCTGAACGATCGCCTCGCCCTCGGCACCGTTGCCGCCCTGGCGGCCGGCAAGCTGATCGCCTGGTGGCTCGCCCTCGGTTCGGGCACCTCCGGAGGCACGCTCGCCCCGATCCTGCTGATCAGCTCGGCGTTCGGCACCGTCGTCGGCTCGGCGATCAACGACGTGCTGCCCGGCCCCGACGTCGCGTTGGGCGCGTTCGCGCTGGTCGCCATGGCGGCCACGTTCGGCGCCGCCAGCCAGGCGACCTTCACCGCCATGGTGTTCGTCTTCGAGCTGACCCGCGACTACCAGGTCGTGCTGCCCCTGATGCTCGCCACGGTCGTGGCCGACCTCGTCTACAGCGCGGTCAACGAGGACAGCATCATGACCGAGAAGCTGCGCCGCCGGGGCCTGCACGTCGGTCGCCACTACGGCGTCGACCCCTTCACCGCCACCTTCGTCGCCGCGGTGATGACCGCGGAGGTCGAGACGTTCCCCGCCACCGCGACGGTCGGCGAGGCGCGGGCCCGGTTCCTCGGCGGGGGCCACGGCGCCTACCCGATCGTCGACGGCGGCGCGCTCGTCGGCATCGCGTCCCGGGGCGACGTGCTGCGTGGCGAGGTCGACGACACCGACCCGCTCGTCGACGTGGCGAGCCTCGACGTCGTCACGATCACCCCCGACGCCTCGACCCAGCGGGTGCTGCGGGTGATGCTCGACGAGTCGGTCGAGCACGTACCGGTCGTCGACGGCGACGTCCTCGTCGGGATCTGCACCCGCACCGACCTGCTCAAGGTCCGGCGGCGGGCCTTCGAGCTGGACCGGCCCCAGCCCGGCCTCGCCGCCCGCACCGTGCGGAGCGTCCGGGCCCGCCGCCACCGCGCCTGAGGGTCGTCGGTCCGAACCTCTCCGGGCGCCGGCCGGTGGGCGGTCAGGCGGTGGCGGGAGAGACGTGCCCGGCCGGGGGCGGCGGCGGGGCGAACGACGCCAGGAGGGCGCGGGCCTCGGGCTTGGAGACCCGGCGGCAGCCGAGGGCTTCCTGGCGCGCCACGACCGCCCGCTCGTCGCGGGCCTTGCCGAGCCCGATGCGCAGCACGTCGAGGGGCGGCTTGCGGGCCTCCCGCAGGTCGCGCACCAGCCGGCGCCAGAACGTGACCGGTGCGGGGACGGCGAGGACGATCGCGTCGGCCAGCAGGTCGGCTCGTCGGCAGCGCTCGACGACCTCGGCGGCGAAGATCCCCTCGGCGACGACGGCCCGGGCGCCGTCGAGGTCGATCGTGCGGCGCCCGACGGCCCGGTCGTCGCCGAAGGAGTAGGTCGGTACCTCGGCGCTGCCGGTGCGGCAGAGGGTGTCGAGGGCGGCGACGGCGGCGTCGAGGTCCCAGGAGGCCGGGTCCTCCCAGTCGATCCGGTCGCCGCCGTGGACCCGCGGCATGTCGGGCGCGTCGCCGTCCCGGTAGAAGTCGTCGAGCGCGACGAGCGGCAGGCCGCTGCGCTCGGCGAGGCGGGTCTTGCCGCAGCCCGACGGTCCGGCGAGGACGATCACCCGGGCGAGGGGGGTCGGGGGCGCCGGTTCCGCCTCGGCTCCGGGGTGCCCCTCGCGCGCCACGGGCGCCCATCGTCGCGCGCCGGGCCGCCGTCCTCCACCCCCGACGTCCACCCCCGGCGGCTGTCCGATTTGCACGAACAGACGTTCGGTC
>JAAYBP010000282.1 GCA_012730075.1 Acidimicrobiales bacterium
CCGCCGGCCACGGCAGGATCCCCGCGCCACTTCGCCGGGGGGCGGGCGGAAGGAGAGTCAGTCAGGCGGCGCCGTGGCACTGCTTGAACTTCTTGCCCGACCCGCAGGGGCAGGGCGCGTTGCGCGGCGTCTTGTCCCAGTCGGACTTCACGACCGGCGTGTTCGCCTTCTCCTCGACGGCCTCGGCCTCCTGGGGCCCGCCGTCGACCTTGGCCTGGGCGCGGGCGGCCTCCTTCAGGCGCGTGCCGCTCGACGTCGCCGTGTCGGCGGGACCCGACGTGGTGAGCTGCTCGGGCGCGGCGGGCTTCTTCTCCTCGACGACGACCTGCACGTGCATCACGTACTTCACGTGGTCGCGGGCGATGTTGCGGATCATCGCCCCGAACATGTCGAAGCCCTCGCGCTGCCACTCGACGAGCGGGTCCTTCTGGCCGAGGGCCCGGAGGTTGATGCCCTCCTGGAGGTAGTCCATCTCGTGGAGGTGCTCGCGCCAGTGCTGGTCGATCAGGCGCAGCGCGACCTGGCGTTCGATCTCGCGCAGGTTGGCCTCGCCCAGCTCGGCCTCGCGCTGCTCGTAGAAGCCGGTGGCCTCGCCCATGAGCAGCTCGTACAGCCCGTCGGTGCTGCCGGCGTCGCGGATCTGCTGCTCGGTCAGCTCGGTCGGCCAGTAGGTGGCCGCCTCGGTGAGCAGGCTCTCGACCTCCCACTGCTCCGCGTACTCACCGTCGCAGTGGTTGCCGATCAGCTCGTCGACCGCCTCGGCCAGGTTCTGGAGCGTCTCCTCGCGGAGGTCGGCGGAGTCGAGGATCTCGTCGCGGCGCGCGTAGATGACCTTGCGCTGCTCGTTCATCACCTCGTCGTACTTGAGGACGTTCTTGCGGATCTCGGCGTTGCGCTGCTCGACGGTGTTCTGCGCCCGCTCGATGGCCTTGGTGACCATCTTCGCCTCGATCGGCATGTCGTCGGGCATGCCCTTGTTCATCACCCAGGCCATCGCCCCGGTGGCGAACAGCCGCATCAGGTCGTCCTCGAGGGACAGGTAGAACCGGCTCTCCCCCGGATCGCCCTGACGGCCCGACCGGCCCCGGAGCTGGTTGTCGATGCGGCGCGAATCGTGGCGCTCGGTGCCGAGCACGTAGAGGCCGCCCAGCTCACGGACCTTCTCGCCCTCCGCCTTGCACTCGACCTCGTAGCGGTCGAGCAGCTCGGCGTAGCGGGCCTTGCCCTCGTCTGAGTCGGGGTCGAGGCCCTCGGCCTTGACGTCCTGCGCGGCGAGGCCCTCGGGGTTGCCGCCCAGCAGGATGTCGACGCCGCGCCCGGCCATGTTGGTCGCGACGGTGATCGAGTGGAGGCGACCCGCCTGGGTCACGATGTCGGCCTCCCGGAAGTGCTGCTTGGCGTTGAGCACCTCGTGGGGGATGCCCCGCTTGTCGAGCAGGCGCGACAGCTTCTCGGACGTCTCGACCGAGATGGTGCCGACGAGGACCGGCTGACCGGTGTCGTAGCGCTCGACGAGGTCGTCGACGACGGCGTCGAACTTGCCCTCCTCGGACTTGTAGATGAGGTCGGCGTCGTCGAGCCGCTGCACCGGTCGGTGGGTCGGGATCGGCACGACCTGGAGCTCGTAGGTCGACGCCAGCTCGGCCGCCTCGGTGACGGCGGTGCCGGTCATGCCGGCGAGCTTGTCGTACATGCGGAAGTAGTTCTGGAGGGTGATCGTGGCGAGGGTCTGGTTCTCCTCCTTGATCCGCACCCCCTCCTTGGCCTCGACCGCCTGGTGCAGGCCCTCGGACCAGCGCCGCCCCTCGAGGATGCGACCGGTGAACTCGTCGACGATCTTCACCTCGCCGTGCTGGATCACGTAGTCCTTGTCGCGCTTGAACAGCTCCTTGGCCTTGAGGGCGGCCTGGAACTGGTGGACCAGGTTCTGCGACACCGCGTCGTAGAGGTTGTCGAGCCCGAGGGCGGCCTCGACCTTGGCCACGCCCTCCTCGGTGGGGGCGACGATCCGCTTCTCCTCGTCGACCTCGTAGTCCTCGTCGCGCTTCAAGCCCCGGACGATGGCGGCGAACCGGGTGTAGAGCTTGGCGGCATCGGACAGGCGGCCCGAGATGATCAGCGGCGTGCGGGCCTCGTCGATCAGGATCGAGTCGACCTCGTCGACGATGGCGTAGGAGTGGCCCCGCTGGACCTTGGCCGCCTTCGACATCGCCATGTTGTCGCGGAGGTAGTCGAAGCCGAACTCGTTGTTGGTGCCGTAGGTGATGTCGCAGGCGTACTGCTCGCGCTTGTACGCGGCGTCGCCCTTGCCCGGCACGACCAGCCCGACGGTGAGCCCGAGCCAGCGGTGGAGGCGGCCCATCCACTCGGAGTGGAACGTCGCCAGGTAGTCGTTGACGGTGATGAGGTGGACGCCCTCGCCGGCCAGCGCGTTCAGGTAGAGGGGCAGGGTCGAGACGAGCGTCTTGCCCTCGCCGGTCTTCATCTCGGCGACCCATCCGAAGTGCAGGGCGGCGCCGCCCATCATCTGCACGTCGTAGTGGCGCTGCCCGAGGGCCCGGGTGGCGGCCTCGCGGGTGACGGCGAAGGCATCGATCAGCAGGTCGTCGAGGGTGGCGCCGTTGTCGAGCTGCTCACGGAACTCGACCGTCTTGTGCTTCAGGTCGTCGTCGGAGAGCTTCTGCATCTCGGGTTCGAGCGCGTTGATGTCGGGCACGAGGCCGGACAGCGCCCGGAGCTTTCGCCCCTCGCCGGCGCGGAGGATCTTGTCGAGAACACCCATGGAGCGCCCACTGTACCGACGGGCGGTCCCCCGGCCCCCTGCGCGACGCACGGAGGACGGTGGTCAGGACTCCAGGTCGACGACCTTCTCGCGGACGGCCCACAGTGCGGCTTCGGTGCGGGAGTGGACCTTGAGCTTGTCGAGGATGTTCCGCACGTGGTTCTTCACCGTGTTCTCCGAGATGAAGAGGGCGAGGGCGACGTCGCGGTTGCTGCCGCCCCGGGCGATGTGACGCAGCACCTCGACCTCCCGGGCGGTCAGCCGGGGGCCCTGGGGAGCGATCCGGCCGCCCTCGACCCGGCGCGCGAGGGCGGTGAACTCGGCGAACAACGTCCCGGTCATCGTCGGGGCGAGCAGGGTCATGCCCGCGGCCACCGACCGCACCGCGCCCGCGATCTCGTCGATCGAGATGTCCTTCAGCAGGTAGCCGACCACGCCCGCCTTGATCGCCTCGTACAGGTCCGCCTCGCTGTCGCTCACGGTGAGCATGACGACGCGCGCCGCCGGCGCCTCCAGGGCGAGGCGCCGCGCCGCCTCGAGGCCGCCCATCCCGGGCATGCGGACGTCGAGCAGGACGACGTCGGGATCGACCCGCCGGGCCAACTCCAGCGCCTCCTCGCCGCTGGCGGCCTCCCCCACGACCTCGATGTCGGGCTCGGGTCCGAGCACCAGGGCCAGACCCCGGCGGTACACCGCGTGGTCGTCGCAGACGATCACGCGGATCGGCCCACCGGCCGCCCTCCTGCGACGCGGCATCGCGGCGCCTCCCTCAGGGAATCAGCGGTCGGCGTCGATCAGGCCGATGTCGCCGTCGTCGCGGCGGTACACGACGGCGGCACGCCCGGTGTCGAGGTTGGTGAAGAAGAAGAAGCCGTGGCCGAGCAGGTCCATCCGCTGGGCGGCGTCGTCGGCGGTCATCGGGATCGTGGCGAACTGCTTGACCTTGACGATCCGCGGCAGGCGCTCGCCATCGCCATCGCCGTCGCCCGCGGGCGGGGTCGACGCGTCGGGGAGCCGGACCTCGGCGGCGGGTACGGCCGCCCGCCGGGCGCCCTTGCCGCCGCCCTGGCGCTGGCGCTGGAGCTTGGTCTTCAGCTTCTTGAGCTGCTGCTCGAGCTTGGCCACCGCCTTGTCGACCGCGACCGCGGCGTCGGACGCGGTGACCTTCGCCCGCACGAAGTGGCCGTGGCCCTCGATGGTGATCTCACACTGCTCGGCGTCCGCGATGCGCGGGTTGCCCAGCGTGGAGAAGTGCACCTCGGCGTGGTCCAGACCGTCGAGGTACCGGGCGAGACGGGCGACCTTCTCCTCGGTCGCCACCCGGAGCCGCTCCGGCACCTCCGTGTGGCGGGCGCTGACCGTGACCTCCATGGGGCGTGCTCCTCGGATCGGGAAACCGGATCGTAGACCGGGCCGCGCGCGCCGGCGCCCCGACCGCACCCCGTCCCCCGGTCCACCGCGGGCGCCGTCCGATCGGATCCCGGTCGAGTTCCGATCGCCGTACGGTCGTCCCACGGTCAGCCCGCCAGCCGCCGGGCCGGCGTGCGTGCCACCGCGGCCGGTAGCGGGCGGGCTCCGGCCGCACGGAGGGCCGCGGCCGCCCCCCGGAGGGTGGCGCCGGTGGTCACCACGTCGTCGACGACCAGCACCGACGCTCCGGGCGGGACGCGCGCCGCGGCCCGGAACGTCGGCCCGTCGCGGCGCCGGGCGTGCGCGTCACGGCCGGTCTGCACCGCGTCGGTGGTGCGGTCGAGCAGCCGGCGGACGGGCCGGTCGAGGGCCCGGGCCACGGCCCGCGCGAGCACCTCGCCGTGATCGAACCCGCGGTCGCGGCGGTGACGGGCCGTGGTGGGCGCCCAGGTGACGACGTCGACCGCGTGCCCGGCGGTGAGGACGGCCCCGGCGAGCCCGGTGGCGAGCCAGTCGACCGCCTGGCGGCGGTTGCCGTACTTGATCCGGGCGACCAGCCCGCGGGCCCCGCCGTCGTAGCGGAGCAGGCACACGAGGCCGTCGAGGCCGGTCGGGTCCGGTTCGGCGACGGGGGGACGCAGGCGGGCGTGGCAGGCCGCGCACGGCGACCCGCCCGGCCGATCGCAGATGGCGCAGCGGACCGAGAACAACATCCCGCCATCCTGACGAGGGGGTGGGACAGTCGGATCCACCGCGCCGCGGCGGGAGGTCGCTACCGGGAACGCGCTAGCGGGAAGGCGGCGAGGTCGTGAGGGCGGGGTCGGCGATCACCTTGTCGCCGATTACGTCGTCGACGGCGGCGGCGAGGTCGTCGTCGAGGGTGAGGTCGGCGGCCGCGACGGTGTCGTCGAGCTGGTCGGGCCGCGAGGCTCCGACGATGGCGGCCGCGACGTTGTCGTTGCGCAGGCACCACGCCACCGCGAGCTGCGGCATGGTGATCCCCGCCTGATCCGCGAGGGGACGCAGGCGCTGGACCCGTTCGAGCAGGTCGTCGTCGCGGAGCCACCGCGAGATGAAGTCCTTGCCGCTCTTCTCGTCGGTGGCACGGCTGCCCTCGGGCGGCGGCTGACCGGGCAGGTACTTGCCGGTGAGGACGCCCTGCGCCATCGGCGACCACACGATCTGCGACAGGCCCTCGTCGCGGCACGCCGGCTCGACCTCGGCCTCGATCACCCGCCACAGCATCGAGTACTGCGGCTGGTTGGACACGAGCGGGATGCGCAGGTCGCGGGCCAGCGCCGCGGCGGCGCGGATCTGCTCGGCGGTCCACTCCGACACGCCGATGTAGTGGGCCTTGCCGGAGTGCACGACGTCGGCGAAGGCCGACATCGTCTCCTCCAGCGGGGTCAGGTGGTCGTAGCGGTGCGCCTGGTACAGGTCGACGTGGTCGGTCTGGAGGCGGCGGAGCGACCCGGTGATCGACGCCATGATGTGCTTGCGCGACAGGCCGGCGTCGTTCGGACCGGGGCCGGTCGGCCAGTAGACCTTGGTGCACAGCTCGATGCCGTCGCGCCGGGTGCCGACCAGCGCCTCGCCCAGCACCGCCTCGGCCCGGGTTCCGGCGTACACGTCGGCGGTGTCGAACGTGGTCACGCCGAGGTCGAGCGCCCGGTGGACGCAGCGCACCGCCGCGTCGTCCTCGACCTGGGAGCCGTGGGTGATCCAGTTGCCGTAGGCGACCGCGGAGACCTTGAGGCCGCTGCGGCCGAGGAGTCGGTGCTGCATGGCGCCGACCCTATTCTCCGTGGGAGAGGCGGGGGCCGGGACCTGCCGAGGCAGTCCCTACGAAGCAGAACAGCCTACGAAGCAGCCCCTACGGGATGGCACAGCCCCGGGCGCGACGAGGGGGCCCGGCGGCGCCGGACCCCCTCGTACTCGGTTTCAGGTCGCCGCTACTGCGGCGGGGGCGGCGGGAAGCCGCCGGAGCCGCCCGCGGGCGGGGGCGGGAAGCCACCCTGGCCGCCGGCCGGGGGCGGGAAGCCGCCGGGGGCGCCGGGGGCGCCGCCGGCGGGCGGGCCGCCGTACGGCTGGGGGCCACCGAAGCCCGGGGCACCGAAGCCGCCGCCCTGGGCCGCCTCGACCTTCTTCTTGTACACGCCGAACCAGATGCCCGGCATGATCAGCCCGAGGATGAAGCAGCAGGCGCACCCGATCAGCCCGGCGATCGGCGCGCCGATCAACCAGAGCATCTTGGGCGCCCCGGCCGCCTGGTGGGCCTGGTCGCTGTACTTATTGGCATCGATCGCCGTGAAGATGCCGGCGCCGAGGGCCGCAAGGCCCAGGACGAGGCTGATGATCGATACCGCAGTGTTGCCGCCGGTCACCGTCAGGTCGGCTGCGGCGAGAATGGTGGAAGTCACGGCGGGGACGTTAGCGGTTGGTTCCGGGCCCGTCCGCGGATGCGGGCCGCGCGAGCACTCGGACGGGACGTGACCCCCGCGGGCGGGACCGCATCACGGCACCAGCTCGAGGGCGCCGATGTCGCAGCCGGGCACGCCGTCGCCGTCGCCGTCGTTGCCCCGAGGCGTGCCGTAGAGGTCGACCTGCGACCCGTCGCAGCCGGTATCTCCGAGCGGGATCGCGTCGACGAGCGGCGACGTCGGAGACATCGACACGACCTGGGAGGTGATCTGGAAGGTGAACGGATCGATCGTGAAGTCCACGCGGGTGCGCGCCGGCCCGGTGCCGTCCCCGGGCTGCGCGACCGACCCGCAACCGACCTCGACGAACAGGAACCCGACCGACGTCGGTGGCACACCGCTGCACGTGCCGCTTCCGCCGATGCCGATAGGCGTGCCTTCGTTGTAGTACAGCTGCGGCCGCGCCACGACCGAGCCCCGAAGCGTCGTGGTGCCGCCGTCCGAGGTCGTGAGCACCGGGATCGAGGTGTCCAGGGGATCGCCCCCGAAGAACGACGACCCGACGGCCATGAGCGTCCCGGCGTTGACGACATCCTGCGCGACCACCGCGTTGAGCACCACCGAGGCGCCGGCCTCGACGTCGAGGCCCATCAGGATGCTGTGGCCGACGACGACGGACGCACCGCCGAGCACCGTCAGCGCGAGCGACCCGGCGTCGCCCTGCGCCGTCGACCGGTCGAACCCCGAGACCGCGAGCCGCCCGCCCGCAGCGACCGTGAGCCTCGCGCTCGTGGGGACGACCGACGAGACGTTGCCCGGGTTGAGCCGCACGTCGCCGGTGACGGTGGTGTTCACCGAGGCATACCTCCCCGACGGCATGACGACGTCGACGCCACCGTCGGTCGCGTTGGCCTCGTCGATCGCGGCGAGCAGCGTGCACTGGCCCCCCGAGGTCGCGCAGACCCCGTCACCGGGCGCGGCGTCGGCCCCGGCCGCGGTGCTGTCGACCTGGAACACCACTCGGGGCGGGGGCGGATCGCACCCCACCAGCC
>JAAYBP010000283.1 GCA_012730075.1 Acidimicrobiales bacterium
AGGGGGGCGACGACGAGCCCGAGGAGGGCAACCGTCGTCGTCGCCGCCGGGGTCGCAACCGTGACGGCCAGCCCGAGCCGTTCGAGGGCGACCCGATCGACGTCGAGGGCCTGCTCGACCTGCGCGATGACGGCTACGGGTTCCTACGCCTGCACGGCTACCTGCCGTCGACCGACGACGTGTACGTGTCGGTGAAGCAGGTCCGCCAGTTCGGCCTGCGCCGTGGCGACGTGGTCAAGGGCAAGAGCCGCCCGGCGTCGCGCAACGAGAAGAACCCGGCCCTGCTCCAGATCGACGAGGTCAACGGTGGCGCCCCCGACGCCGCCCGGGAGCGACCGCGGTTCGAGGACCTCACTCCGGTCTTCCCCAACGAGCGCATCCGCCTCGAGGTCGACGGAGCGGCCGCCAACGAGACGACTCGCATCATCGACCTCCTATCCCCGGTCGGCAAGGGCCAGCGCGGGCTGATCGTCGCCCCGCCCAAGGCCGGCAAGACCACGATCATGAAGTTGATCGCCCGGTCGGTCGAGCTGAACCACCCCGAGATCGACCTGTTCGTGTTGCTGGTCGACGAGCGTCCCGAGGAGGTCACCGACATGCGCCGGTGGCTGATCAAGGGCAAGGTCGCCGCCTCCACCTTCGACCGGCCGAGCGAGGAGCACATCGCGGTGTCCGAGCTGGTCATCGAGGAGGCCAAGCGCCTCGTCGAGCGGGGTCGCGACGTGATGATCATCGTCGACGGCATCACCCGCCTGGCCCGCGCCCACAACCTGTCGGTGCCACCGAGCGGTCGGATCATGTCCGGCGGCATCGACGCCGCCGCCCTCTACCCGCCGAAGCGGTTCTTCGGCGCGGCGCGCAAGGCCGAGGAGGGCGGCTCGCTGACCATCCTCGCCACCGCGCTCGTCGAGACCGGGTCGCGGATGGACGAGCACATCTTCGAGGAGTTCAAGGGCACCGGGAACATGGAGCTGCGGCTGGACCGGCGCCTCGCCAACCGGCGGATCTTCCCGGCGATCGACATCGACGGCAGCTCGACCCGCCACGAGGAGCTGCTCTTCGAGCGCAAGCAGGTACCGCAGGTGACCGCCCTCCGGAAGGTGCTGGGCGCGGTGCGCGACGGCGAGGGGGCCACCGACGGCGCGGCGATCGAGCTGCTGGTCGACCGCATGAAGACGTTCAAGACCAACGACGACTTCCTCGCCGAGGTCGCCAAGGCCCGCTCCGCCGGGGGTTGAGCGGCGGCCGGGAATGCCCCGGCGTTGTAACGAAGACAGGCGTCCGTTTGGAGATCCGCGGGCGCGAGACGAGACTGGAGCCACCATGAAGGCCGACATCCACCCCGACTACAGCGAGACCACCGTCACCTGCTCGTGCGGCAACTCGTTCACGACCCGCTCGACGGTCGACCACCTGTCGATCGAGCTCTGCAACGAGTGCCACCCCTTCTACACGGGCAAGCAGAAGCTGGTCGACACCGGTGGTCGCATCGACCGCTTCGAGCGGCGCTACGGCTCCCGCAAGGGCAAGCAGGCGTCCGCGAGCTGACCACCGACGCCGACGACGTCCGGGCGGCCGCTCTCCAGGCCGCCCGCCTCAAGGCCCTCGCCCGGGATCGGGCGGGGGCCGAGTGGTCTCCGGTCCCGTACCCGGGCGGCGCGGCCGCGCTGACCGGGGGGCCAGCACCGACCGGGGGGCCGGGCGGCATCGAGTCGTCGGATGGTCCGGCCGTCGCGTGGGTGCTGCTCGGACCGCCGGCGCCCGAGAGCCTGGGCGGCGCGCTGGCGTGGGCCCGCCGCCGGCCCGCGGCACGCCTCGCCGTGGTGGCCGATGTCGCAGTGGCGGGTGTGGTGGCCCGGCGCGCCGCCTGGTTCGCCGATCCGCCGACGGTGTGGGCCGACGATGGCGGCGAGCTGGTGGCCGCGGTGGCCGCCCCGGTGCCCGAGTTGGCGCCCCCGCCCGACGCGCCGGAGCTGGTGGCGACGTTGACCGCGGCCGGCCTCGACGTGGTCGTCGACGACGGGGTGCTGCTCGGGGAGCTGCTCGGGCTGGAGGTCGCCCGCATCGAGCGCGGTCCCGACGGACCGGTGCTGGCGATCGGGATCGGCCGCTTCGACCGCGAGCTGGCCGACATGACCCTCGCCCACCTCGACCACGCCGATCGCCTGGCCCGTGTCGTGTCGCTCGTCGCGGAGCACCGGCGGCCCGGTGCGGCACCGCACCCGCTGAACCAGCTCCAGCCCGAGCGGTGGCTCCGGACGGTCGTCGTGGGTGAGCCGCGGCGGGTCGGAGCGTCGTCGCTGGTGCCCGTGCCGGGCATCGAGGCGCGGGGGAGCCTCCGCGACGTCGGAGTCGCGTTCGCGTCCGGTTCATCCGTCGACGGACGGCCGGTGCTGGTGGCGTGCTCGGTCGGCGTCGACGTCGACCTGGTGCCGGTCGCCGCCGACGCTCGGGCGGCGCTCGACCCCTCGGCCCACCTGGTGCTCGCCGTACCGGCCCGTGACGCCCTGCCCGTCACCGTCGACCTGGCCGCTCGGCTGGCCGACCGGGCCGAGGTCGTCGTCGTCGACGACGACTGGCGCATCCCCTGGGACCGCCGCTCCATCTGACCGCACGAGACGACGGAGGGAGGTGCCCGGAGGCACCTCCCTCACGCCACGTCTGGTTTGGGCACCACGACGACCGGGTGAGCCGGGTGGGACGAGCTCCCGGCGATCGTCGTGGCGGGTGGCCGGTGTGATCTCACCGACCGGCCCAGCAGTCGGTCAGTGACCGGCCACCTCCGAAGTCCCGTAACAACAACTGTTGATCTGGACCACCTCCTTTCCTCGGTGCGCCCATCCAACCACCGTGGGCGGTCCGCGCCAAGGGGTATTTCAGGCCGGGGGCACGAGGCGGGAGTGCACCCAGAAGCCGCCGAACGGGATGGCCCCGACCACGAGGGCGAGGATCGTCTCCTTCGCCTTCCAACCGAGCTGGTCGCGGGTGGCCATGATCGCACCGGCGTAGGCGAGGTAGACGAGGCCGTGGATCGGTCCGAGGATCGGCACGCCGCCCTCGCCCGGCGCGTCGAGCACCCGCTTGGCGAACACGCCGCCCAGGAGGGCCAGGTAGGACACCGCCTCGATCAGCGAGGCGCGGGCCATCAGGGCGCGGGCGCCGGGGTCGACCTGGGTGGGCGTCGCGGTGGTCACCGCCCGAGGATGGCCGCCCGGGACGGTTCCGGGCCAACCGGGCAGGTGGGGTGGGGAGGTGGGGTGGGGAGGTGGCCTCGGCGTTCGGCGCCGGGCGAGCGGGTGCTCCGCCGTGGGATGATCGCCGGGACGATCCGGGAGGCCCGATGGCGCCGCAGTGGCGACGGTGGCTCGAGTACGCCAAGGCCAAGCTCGATTCGACGATCGCCGACGGCGAGGCCGACCTCGATCGGCGCGAGGCGGAGCTGGAGGCGCGGGCGGCCGGCAAGCCGTGGCTCGCCGACGACGCCGAGGCGCCGACGCTCGACCAGACCCGGGCGCGCATCGAGCACCAGGCACGGGAGGCCGAGCGGGCCCGGAGCGAGCGATCCGCCGACCCCGTCGAATCCCGCGGACGCGCCGTCGGCCAGCGAATCGACAGCGAATCGCCGTCCGACACCCCCGATTCGACCGATTCGCGCGGTCCGCGGCCGTCCGACCACGACTCCCGGGAGCGAATCGACGGCGAATCGCCGTCCGACGCACCGCGATCGGGCCCGCCGACCTCCGGGACCGGGCTCACGATCGACTTCGAGGCCCAGCAGCGTGAGGCCGAACGGCGCGTCGCCGCCATGCGGGTGGAGCTCGGACTCGGCGCGCCCGCGGACGCGACCGACGCTTCCGACGACTCCGGCACCGACGACACCGGCACCGACGACACCGACGACACCGAGGCCGCTGACCCCGACGACGACCCCCGGGGATCCGGCTCGGCCTGACGGGGAGGCTCCTGCCCGTCGATCGCGAGCCGGCCCCGGACGCGGGCTGGCCGGGCCGGGGGAGGGCGCCGCTACCGTGAGCGGCGATGCTGGAGCGCCTCGACGAGCTGGCTCGGGAGCTGGCCGACGTCGAGGCCCGCCTGTCCGACCCCGACGTGTACGCCGATCAGGCGCGCTCGGCTGAACTGGCCCGCCGCCACAAGGAGCTCGACGCGGTCGTGTCCCGGGCCCGCCGTCTCCGCAGTCTCACCGAGGACCTGGCCACGGCACGGGAGATGCACGCCGAGGCCGACGCCACCGACCGGGCGATCCTGAAGCAGGAGATCGACGAGGCCGAGGCCGAGATCGAGGGCCTCACCGACGAGATCCGGGTCCTGCTCCTCCCGCGGGATCCCAACGACGAGCGCAACGTCATCGTCGAGATCCGGGGCGCCGAAGGGGGCGAGGAGGCGAACCTCTTCGCACGCGACCTGTTCGAGATGTACCGGGCGTGGTCGGGCCGCCAGGGCTGGGCCCTCGAGGTGCTCGGCGCCGAGCCGTCGCCGATGGGCGGCTACGAGCAGATCACGTTCCAGGTCCGGGGCGAGGGCGGCTGGTCGCGGCTGAAGCACGAGGCCGGACCCCACCGGGTGCAGCGGGTGCCGGTCACCGAGTCACAGGGCCGCATCCACACGTCCTCGGCGACGGTCGTCGTCCTGCCCGAGGCCGACGAGGTCGACGTCGAGCTCGACCCCAACGACCTCCAGATCGACGTGTACCGCTCGTCGGGTCCCGGTGGTCAGTCGGTCAACACCACCGACTCGGCCGTGCGCATCACCCACCTGCCGTCAGGTCTCGTCGTGTCGATGCAGGACGAGAAGAGCCAGCTCCAGAACAAGGAGAAGGCCCTACGCGTGCTTCGCAGCCGGCTCCTCCGCGCCGAGCAGGAGCGGGCCGAGTCCGAGGCCTCGGCGGCCCGGCGCAGCCAGGTCGGCGGCGGCGGCCGCAGCGAGAAGATCCGCACCTACAACTTCAAGGAGAACCGCGTCACCGATCACCGCATCGGCCTCACCCTCTACAAGCTCGACCGGGTGCTGGCCGGCGACCTCGGCGAGGTGAGCGACGCGCTCGTGGCCGACGAGCAGGCCCGCCGCCTCACCGAAGCCGGCTGATGACCGACCCGGACGAGCTCTACCCGGACGAGACCGTGCCGTGGCGCCTCCTGCTCGAGGAGGCGGCCCGCACCCTCGCCGCCGGCGGCATCGAACGCCCGCATCCCGAGGCGCGGCGGATCGTCGAGGAGGCCACCGGCAGGGAGGGGGCGGAGCTCATCGCCCACCTCGACGACCCCGCGACGGTCGGAGGGGTCGCCGCCCTCGATCGCATGGTCGAGCGTCGCCTCGCCGGTGAACCGCTCCAGTACGTGCTCGGCCGGTGGGGCTTCCGGCGGCTCGACCTGATGGTCGATCGCCGGGCGCTGATCCCCCGCCCCGAGACCGAAGGCCTCGTCGACCACCTCCTCGTCGAGCTCGACCGCCTCGGCCCCGACGCGGTGGTCGTCGACCTCGGCACCGGCACCGGCGCGATCGGGCTCGCCGTCGCCCAGGAGCGCCCGCGCACCGAGGTCCACCTCACCGACGTCGACGAGGCCACCCTCGACGTCGCCCGGGCCAACCTGGCCGGCATCGGCGTGGCGGGCGCGACGGTGGCGATCCACCACGGCGACTGGTTCGCCGCCCTGCCGGTCGACCTCGCCGGGCGGGTCGGCGTCGTCGCTTCCAACCCCCCGTACGTCGCCGAGGACGATCCCCTGCCGCGTGAGGTCGCCGACTGGGAGCCGCGCCGCGCCCTGGTGTCGGGCCCCGCCGGAACCGAGGCGGTCGCCGCCATCGTCGCCGCCGCGCCGGGCTGGCTGGTCCCGGACGGTGCGGTCGTCATCGAGATCGGCGAGACCCAGGGCGACGAGGTGCTCGACCTGGCCGGGGCCGCTGGCTTCACCGAGGCGGAGATCCACGACGACCTGGCCGGCCGGCCGCGGGTGCTCGTCGCCCGGTCGCCCCGGCCCGAGCCGTGACCGTCGAACCGGACC
>JAAYBP010000284.1 GCA_012730075.1 Acidimicrobiales bacterium
CTCGACGATGCGGACGACCGCGATGGACTCGACGCCTCGGACGGGCGGCGGGGCACCCGCGCCTTCGGGCCCCGTCCGGATCGGCCCGCCGAGTCCGGCGGGCGCCGGGGCCGACCGCTCCTCACCGGGCTGGCGGTCGTCAGCCTGCTCGCGGGGGCCGCGGGCGCGGGCCTGTGGATCCGCCACCGGCTGGCCGAGGAGCAGCGCCCCGGCGAGGTCACGCTCGACGGCGCGACCGGTCCGGCGGGGGTCGAGTGCCCCTCGTTCGAGCCGATCCCCGTGCCCGAGGGCGCCACCGAGCTCGAGGGCGACCTCACCGGTGACGGCTGCCTCCACCAGGTCGTGTGGGACGGCCGGGTGATGCGCTTCTGGCTCGATCCCACCGACCCCGCGGCCCGCCGGTACGACTTCAGCGAGGCCGACGGATCGCCGGCCGCCGGTCAGATGCTGCTCGGTGACTGGAACTGCGACGGCGTCGACACCCCCGCCCTGTACCGGCCGTCCAACGGCGTCGTCGCCTACTTCTCGGAGGTTCCCGGCCGGGTCAGCGGCACCGCCACCGCCACCGACGACCCGACCGGGGTCGTCGACGGCCGGGCATCGGTCGTCCGCGGCGGCGACGGCGGGTGCGACACCGTCGAGGTCGAGCCCGAGGCGTGAGCCGAGCCCGGCGACGATGGGTCGAACGACAGGACGTTGCCGGGTTCCGGGTGTCGTCAGAGGCGGGAGGCCATGCGGTCGCGGGTGAAGAGAGCGGCGCCGCGGGCGTTGAGAGCGATGGCGACGAGCCACACCGCCAGGCCGACGCCGAGGCTCACCGCGACGGGGTAGAGCAGCAGGTAGCTCGCCTGGGCGACGGCCAGGACGGTGAGCGGCACGACCACCGCCCCGCCGAGCTGCTGGGCCTCCTGGGTGTTGCGGGCCCGCATCGACACCCGGACCATGATCCCGAGCCCGAGGGCGGCCGACGCCGGGGAGACCCACAGGATCAGCACCAGCCACCGCCCGGTCGGCACGAACACGCGGTGGAGGATCCCCCAACCGACCAGGTTGGCCACCACCGCGAAAACGGCGAACCCGACCCAGCTCACCAGCAGGGCGGGCACGAACGCGCTGGCGAGCTTGGCGAGGTACAGCTCCCGGTCGCGCACCGGCGAGTGGAGGAGCGTCTCGAGCGTGCGGCGGTCCTTCTCGCCGGCGAAGGAGTCGGCCGCCAGCACCGCCGAGACCATCAGCGGGACGATCAGGAACATCGGGGCGATCAGGTAGCCGAGGACGAGCACGATCAGGCGCTCCGAGTCGGGCAGCGCCTCGATGGGGTCGGCGAGCCGCCCCGGCAGCAGGTCGAGGTACCGGTCGACCGACATGTCGGGGTTGCGGGCGGCGATCCCGATCGACAGCGGCAGCAGCACGAGCAGGAACAGCGGCAGCACCAGGATCGGGATGATCACCGCCGGCGATCGGCGCACCGCGGTGAGGTCGTGGCGGGTGAGCGCCCGCACCACGTCGAGGTCGACGGTCCGCGGCGCCCTCACGCGGTCACCTCGGCGTCGTCGCCACGGAGGGCCCGTGCCTCGACCGCGAAGTACACGTCCTCCAGCGTCGGTTCGTGGGTGTGGACGCCGAACACGGCCCGTCCGGACCCGACCAGGGTGGCGACGGCATCGGCGACGACCGCGCGCTCGTCGGCCTCGAACGCGATCCCGGTGTCGGTCGCCTCGACCGCCTCGGAGCCGGGAACCCGGGCCAGGAGCGCCACCACCTCCGGTGTCGCCGCGTGGCCGAGGTCGACCTCGGTGCGCCGGGTGCCCCACAGCCGCCGGGCGATCTCCGCCGGGGTCCCCTCGGCCTGTAGTCGTCCGTGGAACAGCACCGCCATGCGGTCGGCCAATCGTCCCGCCTCGCCGAGGAAGTGGGTGCAGAGCACGACGGTGCGGCCGTGCTCGCGTGCGAGGTCGGCGATCATCTCGACCACGCCCTTGGTCGCCGACGGGTCGAGGCCGGAGGTCGGCTCGTCGAGGAACAGCAGGTCGGGCTCGTGCAGCAGGGCCCGCGCGAGCGCCACCCGCTTGCGCTGCCCGGTCGAGAAGCCCTGCACCACGGTGTCGACCCGGTCGCCCATGCCGAGGCGTTCGAGCAGGTCGCCGGCCCGGCGCCGCCCCTCGTCGGCGGAGAAGCCCCGCAGCCGGGCGGCGAGCACCAGGTTCTCCATGGCGGTGAACCGCTCATCGAGGCCCGCCTGTTCGGTGAGCACCCCGGTGCGTCGCCGGACGGCCTCGCCGTCGGCCCACGGGTCGAGCCCGAGGACGGTCGCGGTGCCGGCGTCGGGGCGGAGGATGCCGTTCAGCAGGCGCACCGTCGTCGTCTTCCCGGCGCCGTTCGGGCCGAGCAGGGCGAGGACCTGGCCGGAGCCCACGTCCAGGTCGAGGTCGACCAGCGCGGGGCCGCTGGCGAAGGCGCGGGAGAGCCCCCGGCTGCTGATCGCCCCCACGTCCATCCGGGCGCAAGCTATCGGGTGCCCGGTGACCGTCCGGCCGAGCGGCCTCCGCGAGGCGGACCTACCCTGGCCGCCGACCGAACCGAGCCCGACCCGAGGAGGTCCGATGGCGGGATGGGGCGACGATCCGACCCTCGCCGAGCTCCGCACCCTCGTCTACGAGGACGGATGGCGGCCGGTCGAGGTCACCGAGTCGACCGAGGGCGACACCGTCGTCGTCGAGTCGCCCGATGGCGAGCGGCGTTCGTTCGCGTCGGACCACGTCGCGTTCCACCGCTTCGTCGAGGGCCTCGCCGAGGACTTCCCCCGCTGACCGGCCGGGGGAGCGGCGTGGACGTCGCGTCGGGATCCGTCCCTCCCGCCCGGCCACCGATACCCCGCTGACCGGCCACCGATACCCCGCTGACCGGCGCGGTCGCCCAGGCTACGGTGGCAGCGTGGTGTCGACAGGGAGCGCCCGTGGCTGACCAGGCCACCTTCGCCGATGCGGCGATGCCGCTCATGGGGTCCCTGTACTCGGCCGCGCTCCGCATGACGCGCAACCCGGCCGACGCCGAGGACCTCGTCCAGGAGACCTACCTCAAGGCCTACCGGGGCTACGGGGGCTTCACCGAGGGCACCAACCTCAAGGCCTGGCTCTACCGGATCCTCACCAACACCTACATCAACGCGTACCGGGCGAAGCAGCGCCGTCCCGACGAGACCGAGCTCGACGAGGTCGAGGACCTCTACCTCTACCGGCGGCTCGGCGGGCTCGAGGCGGCCCAGATCAGCCGCAGCGCCGAGGACGAGCTGATGGACTGGTTCACCGACGAGGAGGTCAAGCAGGCCGTCGAGGACCTCCCCGAGCAGTTCCGCATGGCCGTCCTGCTCGCCGACGTCGAGGGCTTCTCCTACAAGGAGATCGCCGAGATCCTCGACGTTCCCATCGGAACGGTGATGAGTCGCCTGCACCGGGGAAGAAGTCGCCTCCAGAAGGCGTTGTACGACTTCGCCCGGAGTCGAGGCCTCGCCGACGAGACCACCGACCCCGACGCTCCACCCCGCCGGCAGCCCGAACGGGCCCGTTGACCACCACGACGACATGGACGACTGCAGCGACGCCCTCCACGAGCTCTACCAGTACCTCGACGGTGAGCTCACCGAGGAGCGGCGCGCCATCATCTCGACGCACCTCAACGCGTGCGGCGAGTGCTTCGAGGCGTTCGACTTCCAGGCCGAGCTGCGTCAGGTCGTCGCCTACAAGTGTCGCGACGAGGTCCCCGAGGCGCTGAAGTCCCGAATCGCCGGGTTGATCTCCGGGGAGGCCTGACCGTGCCCAGCCCCTCGACCCCCCGACGCAGCGGCGCCCGGGTGTGCGCCGAGCCCGGCTGCGACACCCGCCTGTCGGCCTACAACGACGGCGACCACTGCGCCCTGCACCGGGCGGCCGAGGTGCTCCGCACCCGCGGGCGCCACATCGCGTGAGCACAGCCGCGGGTAGGGCCCGGTCGCGGTCACGATTCGGCCGCCTGTCCCGTCGCCCCTAGGATCGAACCCATGCTGCTCGGCGCCGTCATCTGGACCCAGTGGATGGCCGTGGGCCTCGCCATCGGGGTGGTCCTCGCCACGATCGCGCTGGTCGTCGCCTACTTCCGCAACGTGGTGCGGGCCAAGTACCCGCCCCGCGGGGCCAGGCGGGCCTGACCGACCGCATGGCGCCGACCGCGGTCGACTGGGGCTTGGCGGAGCGCGTCGCCGTCCGCGCCGCGGGCTCCGACCCGTTCAGCCGCTCGTACCACTTCGACTCCCTCGCCGACGACTTCGCCGATCTGACCGCGATCGCGGAGCGACAGGTCTCCGAGGCGACCGGCCTCGTCAGCCTCGCCGGGCCGGCCCGGGCCCGCGTCGACGACCGGGCCGCGTGGATCCGCGCCAACATCGCCTCGTTCCAGCGGCTCCTCCGTCCGGTCACCAGCCGCCTCGACGAGAAGGTCGGCAACGGCCTCCTCGCGCCGGTCGCCCGCCGCGCCGCCGGCGCCGAGGTCGGCGCGCTCCTCGGCTGGATGGCCGGCCGGGTCCTCGGCCAGTACGACCTGCTCGTCATCGAGGACGAGGACCCCGACGACCAGGACATCGTCCACTACGTCGGGCCCAACATCCTCGCCCTCGAGAAGAAGTTCGCCTTCCCGCCCCGCGAGTTCCGGCAGTGGATCGCCCTCCACGAGGTCACCCACCGGATGCAGTTCACCGGCATCCCGTGGATGCGCGAGCACTTCCTCGGCCTGGTCGACGGCATGGTGTCCGCCGTCGACGACGACCCCAAGGCGCTCGTCGCGGCGGTCGCCCGCGCCGCCGAGGAGGTCCGCGGCGGCCGCAACCCCCTCGACGAGGGCGGGGTCGCCGCCCTGTTCAGCACCGACGCCCAGCGCGAGCTGCTCGAACGCATCGGTGGGCTGATGAGCCTGCTCGAGGGCCACGGCGACGTCACCATGGACCGCGCCGGCGCCGATCAGATCCCCAACTCGGTGCGCTTCGGGCAGGTGCTCCGCCAGCGCCGCCAGAACGCCAGCCCGCTGATCAAGGTCGTGCAGAAGCTGATCGGCCTCGAGGCCAAGCTGAAGCAGTACGAGCAGGGCGAGCGCTTCATCGAGGCGGTCGAGGCCGCCGGTGGTCCGGCCCAGCTCGACCGGGCCTGGGAGGACCCGGTCAACCTGCCGACGATGTCGGAGATCCGCGATCCCGACGCCTGGCTGGCCCGGGTCGGCGTGGCCGAACCGGCCGCCTGACGCCCCCGACCGCCCGACGCCCCGGGCCCCGTCGCCGTGGACGACGCCGACGACCGGACCGCCGATGACCAGACCGTGGACGGCGCCGCGCGGCTGGTCGCCGACCTGCTGGTCCGGTGCCGGTTCCCCGCCGCCGGTGAGCCGCTGACCGTCGCGGTGTCCGGCGGGGCCGACTCGCTCGCCCTGCTCGTGCTCGCCCGCGCCGCCGGCTGCGAGGTCGAGGCGGTGCACGTCGACCACGGCCTGCGGCCCGGCTCGGCGGCGGAGGCCGACGTCGTGGCGGCGGCGGCCACCGCGCACGGGGCCCGCTTCCGGGCGGTCACCGTCGACGTCGAGCCGGGACCCAACCTCGAAGCCCGGGCGCGCGCCGCCCGCTGGGCGGCCCTGCCCGACGACGCCACCACCGGCCACACGCTCGACGACCGGGCCGAGACCGTGCTGGTCAACCTGCTGCGCGGTGCGGGCACCACCGGCCTGGGTGCGCTGCGGCCCGGGCCCCGGCATCCCATCCTCGCCCTGCGCCGCGCCGAGACCCGGGCGCTGTGCGTCGCGGTCGGGCTCACCCCGGTCGAGGACCCGAGCAACGACGACCCGCGCTTCGTCCGCAACCGCGTGCGCCACGAGGTGCTGCCGCTGCTCGCCGACATCGGCGGTCGCGACCCGGTGCCGCTGCTGGCCCGCCAGGCCGAGCTGCTCGCCGACGACGCGGACTGGATCGACGCCCTCGCCGCCGGGATCGACCCGACGTCCGCGGCCGGCCTCCGCGCCGCGGCGCCGCCCCTCGCCCGGGCGGCGGTGCGGCGCTGGCTGCGCCCCACCGCCGCCGGCCAGCCGCCTTCGGCCGCGGCGGTCGAGCGCGTGCTCGACGTCGCCCGCGGCGGTGCCGTCGCCACCGAGGTCGCCGGCGGGTGGCGGGTCCGCCGCTCCCGCGGGCGCCTCCGCCTCGAACCCCCGCCGGGCCGGCCCGGGGCGAACGGCGGATACGGTGCGGCCGATGGCTGACGAGGCGAGCTTCCGCGCCGACCCGTCGATCGGTGAGCCGGTCGTGACCGAGGCCGAGATCCGCGAGCGCATCGCCGCGCTCGGGCGGGAGATCACCGCCGACTACGCCGGACGGGCCCCGCTGCTCGTCGGCGTCCTCAAGGGCGCGTTCGTGTTCATGGCCGACCTCGCCCGGGCGATCGACCTCGCCGTCGAGGTCGACTTCATGGCCGTCTCGTCCTACGGGGCGGCCACCAAGACCAGCGGGGTCGTGCGGATCGTCAAGGACCTCGACCTCGACCTCACCGACCGCGACGTGCTGATCGTCGAGGACATCATCGACAGCGGCCTCACCCTCCAGTACCTGCGGCGCAACCTGATGGCCCGCGGCCCCGCGTCGCTGGAGGTGTGTGCGCTGCTCGTGCGCCAGGGCCAGCAGAAGGAGGCCGACCTCGGCCTGCGCTACGTCGGGTTCACGATCCCACCCGACTTCGTCATCGGGTACGGCCTCGACGTCGGCGAGCGCTACCGCAACCTGCCCGACGTCCGGTCCTTCACCCCGCCCGCCTGACCGCCTCGCCCGACCGGCCGCCCCGAGGAGGACCCGTGCCGACCGAACCCGACGCCCCCACGACCGCCGTCGACCAGGACCGCGTCGCCGCCGCCGTCCTCGAACTGCTCGACGCCATCGGCGAGGACGTCGATCGCGAGGGTCTCCAGGAGACGCCCCGGCGCGTCGCCCGCATGTGGGCCGAGATCGCCGCCGGCCTCCACGAGGACCCCCGCCAGCACCTCAAGGTGACCTTCGAGGCCGACCACGACGAGATGGTGATGGTGCGCGACATCCCGCTCTACTCGGTGTGCGAGCACCACCTGGTGCCGTTCATCGGCCGGGCGCACGTCGCCTACATCCCCAACGACGACGGCCGTGTGATCGGGCTGTCGAAGGTCGCCCGGCTCGTCGACGGCTACGCCCGGCGGCCGCAGGTGCAGGAGCGGCTCACGTCCCAGGTCGCCGACGCCCTCGCCGGGACGCTCGAACCGAAGGGCGTCATGGTCGTCGTCGAGGCCGAGCACCTCTGCATGTCGATGCGCGGCGTCCGCAAGCCCGGCACGTCGACGGTGACCTCGGCGGTGCGTGGCCTGTTCCGGTCCAACGTCGCCACCCGCCAGGAGGCGATGCGCTTCGTCACCGGCCGCGCCTGACGACGATCGGGGGGGGACCGCAACCGGGGTCGATCCGTCGTCGCCGGCGCGGTGGGGTGGTGGCGGATCGGGCGGTGGGTGAGACTGGCGCCGGCCGACGGAAGGACCACGCGTGCACAAGGCGGCCCCCGCCCACGACCCCGGTGACGACGAGCTCGAGGTCCGCCCGCCCCAGACCGTCGCCGCCGGCGCGGCCGCGGTCGGCCACGCCCTGGAGATCGCCGTCGAGCAGATGGGCGTCCGGCGCACGCTCGGCACGCTGCTGCGCGTCAACCAGGTCGACGGCTTCGACTGCCCCGGCTGCGCCTGGCCCGAATCGACCGACCGCAGCCACGCCGAGTTCTGCGAGAACGGCGCCAAGGCGGTGGCCGAGGAGGCGACCCGGCGCCGGGTCGGCGCCGACTTCTTCGCCCGCCACCCGATCGCCGACCTCGCCGGGCGCAGCGACTACTGGCTGGGCCAGCAGGGCCGCCTCACCCAGCCGGTCGTGCGCCGGCCCGGCGGCACCCACTACGAGCCGATCGGCTGGGCGGAGGCCTACGACCTGATCGCCGCCGAGCTGGCCGCCCTGGACGACCCCGACGGGGCCGTCTTCTACACGTCGGGCCGCACCAGCAACGAGGCCGCCTTCGCCTACCAGCTCCTCGTGCGGGCGTTCGGCACCAACAACCTCCCCGACTGCTCGAACATGTGCCACGAGTCGAGCGGGTCGGCGCTCACCGAGACCCTCGGCGTCGGCAAGGGCACGGTGCTGCTCGACGACATCCACGACACCGACCTCATCCTGATCTGCGGTCAGAACCCGGGCACCAACCACCCGCGGATGCTCACCGCGCTGGAGGTCGCCAAGGGCAACGGGGCCCGCATCGTCGCCGTCAACCCGCTGCCGGAGGCGGGCCTGATGCGCTTCCGGAACCCGCAGCACGTCGGCGGCGTCGTCGGCCGGGGGATGGCGCTGGCCGACCGCTTCCTCCAGATCCGTGTCAACGGCGACCTCGCCCTCTTCCAGGCGCTCGGGGCCCGGTTGCTGGAGGAGGACCGGCGCGACCCGGCCAGATCGGTGCTCGACCACGGCTTCATCGCCGAGCACACCGACGGCTTCGACGCCTACGCCGCCCACCTCGCGGACCTCGACTGGGACGAGGTCGAGGCGGCCACCGGCCTGACCCGGGCCGAGATCGACGAGACGGTGGCCGACGTGCTCGCCGCCGACCGCATCATCGTGTGCTGGGCGATGGGGCTCACCCAGCACCGCAACTCGGTGCCGACGATCCGCGAGGTCGTGAACTTCCTGCTCCTGCGGGGCAACGTCGGCCGCCCCGGCGCGGGGGCGTGCCCGGTGCGCGGCCACAGCAACGTCCAGGGCGACCGCACGATGGGCATCCACGAGAGGCCGTCGGGCGCCTTCCTCGACGCGCTCGGCGCCGAGTTCGGCTTCGACCCGCCGCGCCGCCCCGGCCACGACACCGTCGACAGCATCCGGGCGATGCGCAGTGGCTCGGCCCGCACGTTCCTCGCCATGGGGGGCAACTTCCTCGCCGCCGCACCCGACACCGATGCCACCGCGGCGGCGCTGGCGCGCTGCCGGCTGACCGCGTCGGTGTCGACCAAGCTCAACCGCACCCACACCGTGCCGGGCGAGGTGGCGGTGATCCTGCCGTGCCTCGGTCGCACCGACCGCGACGAGCAGGCCGACGGGCCTCAGCACGTCAGCGTCGAGGACTCGATGGGCATGGTCCATGCGTCGAGGGGGCGGCTCGCCCCGCCCGCGCCCGACCTGCCGAGCGAGGTCGAGGTCGTCGCCGAGCTGGCCCGCCGCCTGGTCGCCGACCGGACCACGGCGGACTGGACCGCCATGCAGGCCGACTACGGGACGATCCGGGACCACATCTCCCGCGTCGTGCCCGGTTTCGAGGACTACGACCGCCGCGTCGTCGACGGCTTCACGCTGCCGAACGCGCCCCGCGACCACCGCCGGTTCCCGACCGCCACCGGGAAGGCCCGGTTCACGGTCAACCCGCTGACCCGGGTCGACGTCCCCGAGGGCCGCCTCCTGCTCCAGACGCTGCGCAGCCACGACCAGTACAACACGACGATCTACGGGCTCGACGACCGCTACCGGGGCATCCGCCGGGGGCGGCGGGTGCTGTTCGCCCACGCCGACGACCTCGCGGCCCTGGGTTTCGCCGACGGCGACCGCGTCGACGTCGTCTCCGAATGGGACGACGGCGAGCGCCGCGCCCCCTCGTTCCGGCTGGTCGCGTACCCGGTCGCCCGCGGCACGTGCGCCGCCTACTTTCCGGAGGCCAACGTCCTCGTGCCGCTCGACAGCACCGCGGAGGTCAGCAACACGCCGACCTCGAAGTCGGTCGTCGTGCGCTTCGAACCCGCCGCGCCGTGACCCGCCCGCTGGTGATGGGCGTCGTCAACGTGACGCCCGATTCGTTCTCCGATGGCGGCCGCTACCTCGATCCCGACGCGGCGGTGGCCCGGGGCCTGGCGCTGGTCGCGGAGGGCGCTGACGTCGTCGACGTCGGGGGCGAGTCGACCCGGCCGGGCGCGGAGCCGGTCGACCCCGACGAGGAGGCCCGTCGGGTCGTGCCCGTCGTCGACGCCCTCCACCGCCACGTCCGGGTCTCGGTCGACACCCGGCGCGGGTCGGTGGCCCGGGCCGCCGTCGCCGCCGGCGCCACCCTCGTGAACGACGTCTCGGCGTCCCTGTACGACGTCGCCGCCGACCTCGGCGTCGGCTGGGTCGCGATGCACATGCGGGGCGAGCCGGGGACGATGCAGGACGATCCGCGCTACGACGACGTCGTCGCCGAGGTGACCGGGTTCCTCGTCGAGCGGGTCGCGGCGGCGCGGGCGGCCGGGGTCCCCGAGGTGTGGATCGACCCCGGCATCGGCTTCGGCAAGACGATCGACCACAACCTGGCCCTGCTCGCCCACCTCGACCGCCTCGTGTCCACCGGCCTCCCCGTGCTCGTCGGCACCAGCCGCAAGCGCTTCCTCGGCGACCTCCTGGCCCGGGCCGACGGGCAGATCGGCGCGGCGGACGGGCCCGGACCGGTACCGGTCGACGACCGCCTGGAGGGCTCCCTCGCCACGGTGGTGTGGGCCGCCCGGGCCGGGGTGACCATGGTGCGCGTGCACGACGTCGCCGCCACCGTCGCCGCGCTCGGGCGGGTCGACGCCGACGACCCACGGTCGCCCGCCGCGCCCGGATGAGGCATGATCGGGCCCCGGCCCGTGGCCCGGCCCCGCGGCCGCATGTCACGCGCCACCGTGGACAGCGAAAGGGAAACCCCCGATGGGGATGAAGGGCAAGTGGGCCCAGGGCATCCGCCCGCGCAACTTCTCATGGGTCATCAAGGACCGCTTCGCCGTGTGCGAGCGGCCGGGTGGCTACGGCGCCAACCACCGTCGCGTGCGGCGCCAGGAGGAGATCATCTGGGTCCGTGAGCAGGGGTTCACCAAGGTGATCTCGCTCATCCCCGCCAACCACAACCTGCACAACTACACCGAGCTCGAGGTCGACTGGCTGCACTGGCCGCTGCGGAGCCACGACGAGCCGGCGCCGGTGCTGGCCGGCCTGTTCCCGCAGATCGAGGAGCTCCTCGGCCAGGGCGAGAAGATCCTCCTCCACGGCGACGAGCTGGGCGACCGCATCGCCGGCATCGTCGCCGCCTACGTCATCTGGTCGGGCCTGGTGTCCGACGCGCCGAAGGCGACGATGCTGGTCGAGCGCATGCTGACCCGGCAGATCGGGCCCCAGGGACGCGAGCTGATCGCCCTGGCCCCGACGCTGCCCGGCGCCCGTGTCTGAGCGGGCCGCGGGGGGCGACCGGATCGAGCTGCGGGGCCTGCGGGCCCTCGGCGTGTGCGGCGCCCTGCCCGAGGAGCAGGAACGGGCCCAACCGCTGGAGGTCGACCTCGACATCGTCGCCGACCTGTCGGTCGCCGGTGAGTCCGACGACCTCGACGACACCGTCGACTACGGCGCGGTGTGCGAGCTGGTCGAGCGGGTCATCACCACCGAGCGGTTCCGGCTGCTCGAGCGCCTCGCCGGACGGATCGCCGAGCTGGTGCTGAGCGACGACCGCGTCCGCGGGGTGTCGGTGACGGTCCGCAAGCTGCGCCCGCCGGTCGCCCAGATGGTCGACTCGACGGGCGTCCGCATCACCCGCGCCCGGGGCTGACCGCCGTGGGCGCCGGGCCCCGCCGCGTCCTGCTCGGGCTGGGGTCGAACCTGGGCGACCGGGCCGCCCACCTGCGCGCCGCGGTGGCGGGGCTGGGCGACGAGGTCGTGGCGGTGTCGCCGGTGTACGAGACCGCGCCGGTCGGCGGCCCCGAGCAGGGAGCGTTCCTGAACGTCGTGGTCGAGCTGCGCACCGCCGCCTCGGCGCGGGACCTGCTCGTCCTCGCCCAGCGGCTGGAGGCCGAGGCGGAGCGGGTGCGCACGGTGCGGTGGGGTCCGCGGACCCTCGACGTCGACGTGCTCTGGATCGACGGCGAGACCGTGGACCAGCCCGACCTGGTCGTGCCCCACCCCCGCATGTTCGAGCGGGCGTTCGTGCTCGTCCCCCTCGGCGACGTCGCCCCCGACCTCGTCCCGCCCGAGGGCCCCGGCGACACCACCGGGGTCGTCCGGGTCGGTCCCCTCGACGGCCCGGCGAACGGGCCCGCAGCGGTGCGCGTCGTCGGGCCGGGGCGGTTGGGCGGTGCCCTGACCCGGGCGCTGGGAGCGGCGGGGTGGACCCTCGCCGAGCCGCTCGGTCGCGACGCGTCCGACGTCGACCTCGCCGATGCCGCCGACGGGGTCGACGCCGTGCTGATCACCACCCCCGACGCCGCCGTCGCCGAGGTCGCCGGGCGCATCCGGCTCGATCCGACGACCGTCGTCGTCCACGCCGCGGGGTCGCTCGGGCTCGACGTCCTCGCCCCGCACGAGCGGCGGGCGTCGGTGCATCCGCTCGTCGCCGTCCCCGACGCCGCGGTCGGCGCCGAACGGCTCGTCGCGGGGGCCTGGTTCGCGGTGGCGGGCGACCCCTTCGCCGGGCGGGTGGTCGACGCGCTGGGCGGCCGGTCCTTCGTCGTGGCCGACGAGCACCGGGCGGCGTACCACGCCGCCGCGTGCATCGCGTCCAACCACCTCGTCGCCCTGATGGGCCAGGTCGAGCGGGTCGCCGGGGGCGTCGACGTCCCCCTCGCCGCCTACCTCGACCTGGTGCGCGCGACGATCGAGAACGTCGCCGCCCTCGGTCCCGCCGCCGCCCTCACCGGCCCGGCGGCCAGGGGCGACGAGGCGACGCTCGATCGCCACCGCGCCGCCCTCGCCCCCGACGAGATCGAGGCCTACGACGCCCTGGTCCACCTGGCCCGTCGCCTCGTCGACGGGCCGCCGGATCGGGCAGGGTGACGGGGTGCAGACGGTCACGACGATCGCCGAGGTACGCCGCCTGACCGACGCCGCCCGCCGCGACGGAGGCACCGTCGGACTGGTCCCCACCATGGGCTACCTGCACGAGGGGCACGTGTCGCTGATGGAGGCGGCCCGACGGGAGTGCGACCTGGTGGTGATGACGAACTTCGTCAACCCGCTCCAGTTCGGGGTCGGCGAGGACTTCGAGGCCTATCCCCGCGACCTCGAACGCGACGCCGAGCTGTCGGAGGCCGCGGGGGTCGACGTGGCCTTCGTGCCGGCCGTCGAGGAGATGTACCCGGAGCCGATCGCGACGACGGTGACCGTCGGCGGCGTCACCGACCGGTTCGAGGGGGCCAGCCGCCCCACCCACTTCGCCGGGGTGGCGACCGTCGTCGCCAAGCTGTTCGCCATCGCCGGGCCGAGCCGGGCCTACTTCGGTGAGAAGGACTGGCAGCAGGTGTGCGTCGTGCGCCGCATGGCCCGCGACCTGTCGCTGCCGGTCGCGGTCGTCGCCTGTCCGACGCTGCGGGAGCCCGACGGGCTGGCCCGTTCCAGCCGCAACGTCTACCTCGGGCCCGCCGAGCGGGCCGCCGCGCCGGTGCTGCACCGGGCGCTCCTCGCCGGGCGCGACCTGATCGACGACGGCGAGCGCGCCCCGGCGGCGGTCGAGGCCCGCATGGCCGCGGTGGTCGACGCCGAGCCGCTCGCCGACCTCGACTACGCCGCCGCGGTGCGGGCCGACGACCTCACCCGCCCCGACGTGCTGGCCGGTGAGGTGCGGCTGCTGATCGCGGCCCGCGTCGGGCCACCCCGCCTGCTCGACAACCTCGGTGTGACGATCGCCACCGCCTGAAATCGGGGTCCGACGGGAAGGGGGCGGGGCGACGGCGATGTTGTTCGGGAGGACGGCGTCGGTGCAGACTGGCGCCCTCCCAGGACCTCAGAGGGGTGACCCGCACGGGCACCCACCCGAAGGAGCTCCGGATGCGACGACGTCTCATGAAGTCGAAGATCCACCGCGCGACGGTGACCGACGCCGACCTGCACTACGTGGGGTCCGTGACGATCGACCGCGACCTGATGGACGCCGCGGACCTGGTCGAGTACGAGCAGGTCGCCATCGTCGACATCGACAACGGGGCGCGCCTGGAGACCTACGTCATAGAGGGCCCGCGCGGCTCCGGCGCGATCTGCATCAACGGCGCCGCCGCCCGGCTCGTGTCCCGTGGCGACAAGGTGATCATCATCAGCTACGCCGACTTCGAGGCGGCCGAGCTCGAGGGCTTCGAGCCCACCGTCGTGCACGTCGACACCGGGAACGGCGTCGTCGACGAGGAGACCGCCACCATGCTCGCCGCCCTCGACGGCCCCGCCCCGAGGCGCTACGTCGAGGTCCCCGCCGGGCCCTGACCGTCGTCCCGGCCCGCGCCGCCCGGCGGTGCCCGCCGCGTGAACTCCTAGGGTGCCGCCGGTGAACGATCCGCAGCTCGACCTCCTAGTCCTCGGCAGCGGCGTCTCGGGGCTGTCGGCCGCGGTGCGGGCCGCCGACACCCACCGGATGCGGGTGGGGGTGCTGACCAAGGCCGAGTTGCCGCAGTCGACGACGCGCTGGGCCCAGGGTGGGGTGGCCGCGGTCTTGAACCAGGACCCCGACTCGACCGACCTGCACCTCGCCGACACCCTCAGCGCGGGGGCCGGGCTCTGCGACACCGAGGCGGTGCGGGTGCTGGTCGACGAGGGACCCGACCGTGTGCTGGACCTGATCGCGCTCGGCGCCGCGTTCGACCGCGACCCCGACGGAACCCTCCAACTCGCCCGCGAGGGCGGCCACAGCCAGCCCCGCATCGTGCACGCCGGCGGGGCGGCCACCGGCGCCGAGGTCGAGCGGGCGCTCGTCGTCGCCGTCCAGCGGGGCGCGTCGGCGGTGTACGAGCACCACTTCGCCGTCGACCTGATCGTCGAGGGGGGCCGGTGCTGCGGGGTCACCGCGATCGACCCCGACGGCGAGCCGCTCGAGGTCCGGGCCCGCAACGTGCTGATCACCACCGGTGGGGCCGGCCAGCTCTACGCCATCACGACCAACCCCACCGAGGCCACCGGCGACGGCATCGCCATGGCGCTGCGGGCCGGGGTCGCCGTCGCCGACATCGAGTTCATCCAGTTCCACCCGACGGCGCTGCACCACGAGGCGATGCCCCGGCCGCTGCTGTCCGAGGCGCTCCGCGGCCACGGCGCCCTCCTGCTCGACGCCCGGGGCGAGCGCTTCGTCGACGAGCTCCAGCCGCGCGACGTCGTCTCCCGCGCCGAGCTGGAGGTCATGGTCACCCAGGGCATCGACCACGTGTACCTCGACGCCCGCCACCTGGAGGACTTCGCCGCCCGGTTCCCGACCATCGACACCGCCCTCCGCGAGGTCGGCCTCGACGCCACCGTCGACCTGCTGCCGGTCGCCCCCGCCGCCCACTACACGTGCGGCGGGATCGTGTCCGACCTCGACGGGGCCAGCTCGCTGCCCGGGCTGTGGGTCGCCGGCGAGGCGTCGTGCACCGGCGTCCACGGCGCCAACCGCCTGGCGTCCAACTCGCTCCTGGAGGGCATGGTGTTCGGGCCGCGGGCGGTCGAGGCGATCGAGCGGGGCCAGGTCGGGCCGTCGGCCACCGGCGCCATGCGGGCCGTGCTCGGCGGCGACACCGAGGGCGCGCCGGTGGCGGCGGGGACCATCGGCGGGCGGATGCTCGCCCGACCCGAGCCGGTCGCCCCCGCCGCGGGCGGGCCGAGCGGGGACTGGGTCGCCGTCCGCGACCGCCTCCAGCGGGCGATGTCGCTCGGTGCCGGGGTCGTGCGCGACACCGCCTCGCTCGCCGAGGCCCAGGCCGCCGCCGACGACGCCGCCGCCGAGGTGGCCGCCGTCGCCCTCACCGAGGGCGTAGCCGCCCCCCGCGCCGCGTTCGAGGTCGCCAACCTGGCCGACGTCGCCCGCGCCCTGGTGCACACCGCCGACGAGCGCGCCGAGTCCCGCGGCGCGCACTCCCGCCGCGATCATCCCGACACCGACCCCGACCAGGGCCACCGCCTCGTCCTCGTCTGACGGCCAAATCGCCGCCCGACGCCCAGATTTCAACCCTCATCCCCCGTATCGGTGGACCAGGGTTGAAATTTCGCGATCTCGGCCGGGTTGCGGGGCGGCGCCGGGGTCGGTTGGATGCCAGGGCCATGGCTGCCCCCGACGCAGAATCCGACCCGGGTCCCGATCCCGAGGACGAACCACCGGACGACCCTCGGTCGGTGACCCGGCGCGGCATGGCGCTGCTGTGGCGCTCGGTGAGGACCCACCCGAAGCCGTTCACGATCTCGGTCGTCGGCGCCCTCGTGTTCGCCACGATGACCGTCGCCTCGACCGTCGCCCTCGGCCGCGTCACCGACGACGTGATCGTCCCCGGGCTCGGATCCGACGACGGCGGGGGGACCTTCCGCGGCGTCGACGGCCGCACCGTCGCCGCGGTCTCCTTCGCGGTGGTCATGATCGCGCTCACGCGGGCGGCGGGCGTGGTCGCCCGCCGCTACTTCTGCGGCATGACCACCTTCCGGATGGGCGCGACCTGGAGGGAGCGGCTCGCCGACCGCTACGTCGACGCCCCGCTGCGGTTCCACGCCCGGCGCCCGGCGGGCGAGCTGATGGCCCACGCCGACAACGACACGATGCGCGCCGTCGAGTTCATCAACCCGGCGCCGTTCTCGATGAGCGCCTTCGTGATCGGCGTCGTCGCCTTCGCCCGCCTGATGTTCGTCGACTGGGCGCTGGCGCTGGTCGCGCTCGCCGTGTTCCCGGCGTTGTTCCTCCTGAACCGCGTCTACACCAACCTGATCGAGCCGCCGGCCGCGACCGCCCAGGCCCGCTACGGCGACATGGCGGCGGTCGCCCACGAGAGCTTCGACGGCGCGCTCGTCGTCAAGCTGCTCGGCCTGGGCGACCACGAGTCGGCGCGGATGGAACGGGCCGCCGACGCCCTGCGCGAGCAGCGCGTGCGGGTCGGGCTGCTGCGCGCCTGGTTCGAGCCGTCGCTGACCGCGATCCCGAACCTCGGGTCGGTCGTCGCCCTCGGGGTGGGGGCGTGGCGGCTGTCGACCGGTGACGTCACCGAGGGTGCCCTCGTCGAGGCGCTCGCCCTGTTCGCCGTGCTGACGATGCCGATGCGGGTGATCGGCTACTTCCTCGAGACGATGCCGCCGTCGGTGGTGTCGGCCGCCCGCCTCGACGCGGTGCTCGCCGACGACCGGCGCGACCGGCACCCGGCGCGAGGGGACGCCCGCGTGCCCGGAGGTCCGCTCGCCGTGGAGGTCGAGCACCTCGGCTTCGCCCACGACCCGGGCACGCCGGTGCTCGACGACGTCTCCTTCACGGTCCGACCCGGCGAGGTCGTCGCGATCACCGGGGCCACCGCCAGTGGCAAGACGTCGCTGTGCCTCTGCCTCGCCGGGCTGCTGGAGCCGACCTCCGGTCGGGTGCGCCTCGGCGGCGTCGACCTGGTCGACCTCGATCCCGTTGCGCTGCCGGGCGCGGTGGCGCTGGTGTTCCAGGAGTCGTTCCTCTTCGCCGACACCGTGCGCGCCAACGTGGTGGCCGAGCTCGACGGCACCGCCGGATCCGGCAACGGCGTGGACATCGATGCCCGGCTGGCCACCGCCCTCTCCCTGGCCCGGGCCGACGGGTTCGTCGCCGCCCTGCCGGACGGCCTCGACACCGAGCTGGGCGAGCGGGGGGTCACGCTGTCGGGCGGTCAGCGCCAGCGGCTCGCCCTCGCCCGGGCGCTCGTGCGGCGACCCCGGCTGCTGGTGCTCGACGACGCCACCAGCGCCATCGACCCGACCGTCGAGGCGCAGATCCTCACCGGGTTGGGCGCCGCGCTCGACACCACGACCGTCGTGGTCGCCCACCGCGTGTCGACGATCCGGCTGGCCGACCGGGTGGTGTTCGTCGACGCCGGTCGGGTCGCCGCGACCGGAAGCCACGACGAGCTGCTCGCCTCCGTCCCCGGCTACGCCGCTCTGGTCCGGGCCTACGAGGTCGACGACGACGCCCTCGCGGCGGAGTGGGACGACGATCCCGACCCCGCGTCCCCGGCCCCGGCTTCGGTGGGCGACGACGGGGCGGTCCGATGAGCACGCTGCCGCTCGAGGGCCCCGTCGTCGAGGAGACGGGTCCCGACGCGCTCGACGTCGACCCCGATCCCGAGGGCGGCGCGCTCACCGCGTTCCGCCGGATCGTCGGCGCCATGCCCGAGCTGCGCCACGGGCTCGCCGTCACGCTGGTGTTGGCCCTCGCGATGGCCGCCGGCCGCGTCGTCGTGCCGATCCTCCTCCAGCAGGTGATCGACCGAGGCCTGCTCGGGCCCGACGGCTA
>JAAYBP010000285.1 GCA_012730075.1 Acidimicrobiales bacterium
CCGAAGTTTGTGGAAGATGCCGCGTCATCGGTGAAGGATGCGTGGGACGAGTCGTATGAAGACGTCTCGAACTGGGTTGAGGATCACACCGAGGACGACGGCCGCCGGACAAAGCGCTGGATCGACGATCATGGTGCTGACGTAGTCACGGCCGGAGCGGTCGGTGCGTGCATTGCTCTCTCCTTTGGAACGTGCGCCGTCGCATCGGTCGCCGCTTGGGGGGCGAGGTCCACGAACACTCTCGAGGATAATGGGTGGAGTTGGAATCGGTCTCGGAACTCCATCGTCACTGACGGTCTGATCACTTTTCTGACGCTTGGCGTGGGAGGCACGATGGACGAAGGGCTGCGACTCTTCTCAAGGCCGACTATGGTGAATGGAGTTCAAGTTCTTAGTGCCAGCCCCTGGATGACTCGTGCCGCAGGGGGAATTACAGCAGCATGGGACGTGACCGCCCTGATAGGCGAACTCGCCACCCGTGAATGCTAGGATGGTAGATCACGGTAACCGCCGGCTGTTCAGGAGTTGGTGGTACCTGTCAGCGGTTCTTGTCGCCACAGGCCCGATCAGCGCGTTGGCTCTTCTGCTTGGATTGGTCGGCTCACTTCAACAATCCTCTCTGTGGAGTCTCGGGCTCGTGGGCGTGGCTCTTGTGGGCGCATCAGTTTGCCTCCGGAGCTTCACAAGGCTTCAGCTGGTGGAGAGAGATGGCGACCTGGTGTGGCTGAGGTTCCTAGGGGTCTACCGCATTCCGGTGAGCGGCATCGTTGACTGTCGGGTCCAGCGAACTGTGTTGGGACTGCTGCCAGCCGTGACGGTGAATTTTGTACTGCTCGATGCAGCGGGACCCGTCACGTTGCGCGATGCCGGCCTAGCCTCGTTGCCTACACGGAGGGGGCGCGAGAGAATGGCACAGCTGGCACTCGAAGTTCAGAGAATGAGTGCCTCAGCTCGAACCAACATGACACATCCGCCTGACTCCGGTGAGCCACCCGTTTCGGCGGCGTCGTCGCTTGAGGTTGGTAGGTTCAGAGCTTGGTGGGCGTTCATTGGTATCTCTGCGGCGCTGCTACTTGCCCACGGCATCACCGAGATTGGCGCGGGACGGGGGCAAGAGGGCGTCGTCGCGAGCGTATTTGGGGCGCTGTTGGCGCTATCTGCTCTGATGGTGCGCAAGGCACTTCGGCGCTGAGCCGAGCAGGACAAGCGCTGCAGCGGGAGCGGGGTCGGAACCCGACGCGGGTCTACGCCTAGTGCTGTGTCCATGTCCGGGACCGGAGCACCGAGAATCGCACCGATGTGGTCCTATCTGAACTGCATTGCGGGCGCTTCGGATTTCACGGGGTGGAGCGGCGGTGGCGGAAAGACCCGACGGTAGTTCAGTTATCCGAAATCACTTCGGTCGAGTGGGTGACGGAGTACGTCAGAGACATCGCGAAGCTCTGGCCGGCGGAGCAGAACGATGCGGTCGTAGCATGTCGATGTCGGTGGTCCGCGTGTGTCTCGACGCGACCTCGGTTGACGGTGAGGCGTTGGGCTCGCCTCGACGGACAGCGACCCGGCGGCAGGGCATCCGAGGCGGGGACCCCCCGCGTATCGTCGTGGGCGTGAGTGCAGGGGCGAGACGGCGGGCGGGACGATGAGGGTCGTGGCGGGGACGGCGGGGGGCCGGAGGCTCCTCGCCCCCGAGGGAACGCGCACCCGCCCGACCACCGACCGGGTACGGGAGGCGGTGTTCAACGCCCTCGGGAGCCTCGACGCGGTGGCGGACGCGCGGGTGCTCGACCTCTTCGCCGGGTCCGGCGCCCTGGGCATCGAGGCCCTGTCCCGGGGCGCCGCCCACGCCACGTTCGTCGAGCGCGACGGTGCGGCGCGGCGAGTCGTCGAGGCGAACCTGACCACGACCGGCCTGGGTGGCGACGCGACCGTCGTCGCGGGGGACGCGCTGGCCCACCTCCGGGACGGCTCGGGGGAGCCCTACGACCTCGTCCTGCTCGACCCGCCGCACGACACCGACCGCTGGCCCGACCTGCTCGCCGCCCTGGAGCACCGCATCACCGAGGGGGCGGTCGTCGTGATCGAGTCCGACCGGCCCGTCGTGGGTGACGACGACCCAGCCTGGGTGGTCACGAGGGAGAAGCGGTACGGCGGTACGGTGGTGCAGATGGTCCAGCCCCGCCGCACCCGCCCATGACGCGAGTCCTCTACCCGGGCTCGTTCGACCCCGTCCACAACGGCCACCTGGAGATCATCGAGGTGGCGGCGGGGCTGTTCGACGGTGTCACCGTCGCCGTCCTGCGCAACACCTCCAAGGCATCGCCGATGTTCGACGTCGACGAGCGGGTGAAGATGATCGAGGAGTCGGTCAGCCACCTCCCGAACGTCGAGGTCGTCGGCTTCTCGCGGCTGGTGGTCGAGGTCGCCCAGGAGGTCGGCGCCGACTTCATCGTCAAGGGTCTGCGCGCGGTGTCGGACTTCGAGTCCGAGATGCACCAGGCCCACATGAACCTGGCGATCTCCGGCGTGCACACGGTGTTCATCCCGTCGGCGACCGAACACTCCTTCGTCGCCTCGAAGCTGATCCGCGAGATCGCCCGCTTCGGGGGTGACGTCTCCACGATGGTGCCCGGCCCCGTCGCGGACCGACTGGGGGAGAAGGCGGAACGATGACCTTCCACGACGACCTCCCGACGGCGGGCGAGTCCACCGGCCAGACCCCGCGGGCCACGCCCCGCCGCTCCCGCGACCCCCTCGCCGGGCCCGAGGGCGAGGCGATGGTGCGCCGCGCCGCGGACATGATCGCCTCGGCCCGGCCCATGCCGCTCTCGTCGTCGGTGATGATCAACCGCGACGAGGTCCTCGAGGTGCTGACCGAGGCGATCGACCGCCTCCCCGACGAGCTGCGCCAGGCGCGGTGGCTGCTGAAGGAGCGCGAGGACTTCCTGAAGCGGGTGCAGGCCGAGGGCGACGAGATCCTCGACGCCGCCAGCGCCAAGGCGGAGGCCATGGTGCAGCGCACCGAGGTGGTCAAGGCGGCCGAGCAGCGGGCCCGGCGCATCGTCGAGGCCGCCGAGGACGAGGCCCGCCGCCTCCGCATGGAGTGCGAGGACTTCTGCGACCAGCGCCTCGCCCAGTTCGAGATCGTGCTCAACCGCACGCTGCGGATGGTCCACGCCGGTCGCGACAAGCTGAGCGGCACGCCGATGACCGCGCCCGGCGACGAGCCCGAGGTGACCGGCGACGTGCCGACGGTCCGGCCCGACTCGGTCCCCGCGGGCGGGTTCGGCCGCCCGGCGGTCGGTGCCGGCGACGCGGGCGGAGAGGCCCCCGGCGACGCCCCGTCGCCGTCGGCCGCCGGCCCGGCGGACGACCACGCCGACGAGGCCGAGACGGCCTTCTTCGACCAGGACGAGGTGTGAGGGCGCGGCGATGAGCCGGGTCCGCACCCTCGAGCACATCGCCGAGGACCGCCGCCACCCCGGCGTCCGCCGGCCGATCCGCCACGAGCTGCCCGCCGAGGCGCTCGGCCCGATGGCCACGTCCACCGCGTCGGTCCCGCCCGACGGCGACGTGGTGCTCGACGCCACCGTCGAGGCCACCGGGCTCGACGTCGTCCTCTCCGGCACCGTCACCTTCCCGTGGGAGGGCGACTGCCGCCGCTGCCTCGAACCGGTCGCCGGCACGATCGAGGCCGACCTCCACGAGATCTTCACGACCGATCCGGTCGAGGGCGAGACGTGGGGCTTCGTCGGCGACGCGATCGACCTCGCCCCCGTGCTCCACGACGCCGTGCTGCTGTCGCTGCCGCTCGTCCCGCTGTGCTCCGACGACTGCCGGGGCCCCGACCCGGACCGCTTCCCCGCGACCGTCGAGG
>JAAYBP010000286.1 GCA_012730075.1 Acidimicrobiales bacterium
GCCGGGTCGACTCCGGCGGTGGTGGCCACCACCGCGACCAGCTCCTCGAGCATGGCGGCGCGGGGGACCTCCTCGTTGGTGCGGATGTCGCGCGACGTGCACGTGACGACGAGGTGGTCACGGGCCGAGGTCACCGCCGCGAGCAGGGCGGCGCGCGCGTCGCCACGGCGGTCGGGGTCGCCGACCCGCTCGTCGTCGACCATGAGGTCGTCGCCGCTCGGGGTGCGGGTGGGCAGGGCGTCGTCGTCGAGGCCGAGCACGGCGACGACCCGGAACGGCACGCCGGTCACGAGCGACGGGCGGGCGACCACGACCGACCCGAACCCGAGGTCGGCGCGGGAGCGGGGCTCGTCGAGGGCCGGCGCGAGCAGGCGGTGCACATCGCCGAACGTCAGCGGGACCGCCGCCGCGCCCGCATCGTCGTCGACCCCGGCCGCGAGGAGCAGCTCGGCGAGGGCGGCATCGAGCCGGGCCCGCTGCCATTCCTCGTAGCGGGCCGGGGCGAGGAGCCGGTCGGCGACCTCGCGGAGCACGGCGACCCACTCGACGACCGTGCGCTCGGGGCGCCCGCCGGATGGCAGGAGCCGGCCGTGGGCCCAGGCGAGGGACCGGAGCGCGTCGGCGACGCGACCGGCACCGCCGATTTCGCCCTCGGCCAGCGTCATCGGGGTGAGGCCGCCGACCGCGAGGCGGGTGCCGTCGCCGACCGGCTCGGCCGCCTCGATCAGCGGCTCGCCGAGGGCGATGCCCAGCATCATCTGATCGACGCCCGCCGCCCACGAGTTGGCCCGGTGCGAGGCGTCGATGCCCCACGGCGCCCGCTGCGGGCCGTCGAGACCCCAGCGCACCGAGGCGTGGTCGATCATGGCGGCGACGATGTCGAGATCGTCGTCGGTGAGCCCGAAGCGCTCGCGCACGGCGGGCGCGTGGAGCAGGTCGCGGACCGCGGTGACCTCGAAGCGGCCGGGGACGACGTCGAGCACGGCGGCCATGGCAGCGAGCACGGGGTTGAACGAGCGGGCGTCGCGGTCGACCACCGAGTAGCGCAGCGACGGGACCTGCCCCTCGCGGACCGCCTCGCCCCTCGCCGCGGAGGGCCCCCACACCGCGGCGAGGGCGGGCGCGTAGCGGTCGAGCTGCGGGCACACGACGGCGATGTCGGCCTCGGTGAGGTCGGGGTGATCGCGCAGCAGGGCGAGGAGCACGTCGCGGAGCACCTCGGCCTGCCGGTTCGGGCCGGGGGCGGCGTGCACCTGCACCGAACCATCGAGGCCGGAATCATCGAGGCCGGAATCGTCGAGGACCGGGACATCGAGGCCGGAATCGGTCGGCGGGGCGGGTGGTCGGTCGCCCCGGAGGTCGGCCTGGAGCCGGGCGAGCACGGTGGATCCGGACGAGGGCGGGGCCTCGACGACCGAGACGCCGACCCCGCCGGCGCCGACCATCGTCGCCGTGTCGAGCGGCCGGCGGCCCCAGCCGGCGAGCAGAGGGTGCGCGACCGTCGCCGCGCCCCCGCCCGCCTGGGCCCGCGGCAGGCCCCACGACGTCGCGCCCGCGGGCGCGGCGGTCGCGACGTCGGCCAGGCGGCGGAACGTGACCGCCGACGGGGCGAGCAGGAGGGCGTCGACCTCGATCTGGGTGCCGAGGGCGGCGAGCACCGGACCCAGCTCGGCGGTGAGGATCGACGGCCCGGCGACGTACAGCCGATCGGGCAGCGGGTCGGGCCCGTCGGTGACCGACAGGGTGCCGGCGCGGACGAGGGCGACCGCCTCGGCCAGGCGGTCGGCGGGCGGGGGCACCGCGCCCGCGGACGCGGCGAGCCGGGCGGCGACCGCCCGGTAGAGGCCGGCCTGCCAGCGCTGCTCGTCGCGGAGGGGCGCGCCGGTGGAGTCGACGTCGTCGCCCGCGGCCCAGGCGCGGAGCATGTCGGGGCGGTGGACCCCGTAGCGGTCGAACAGGTCGGCGATCGGCCCGGCGCGGCTGGCCATGGTGACGCCGCGGGGCAGGTGCTCGCGCCGGAGGCGATCGTCGATGGTGGCCCCGGGGTCGGTCATCACCGCCATGACCGCCCACACGAGCCGGTCGACCGACCAGGGGTCGGGCCCGTCGGGGAGACCGGCGTGGCGGGCGTGGGCGGCGAGCAGCCGCCAGCGCAGGGTGCCGGGCAGCGGCATCTCGACGTTGGCGACGACACCGTCGCCAGCCGTGCCGTCGCCGGCCGAGCGAGCGCCGAGCCGCCCGGCCAGGCGAGCCCGCAGCCACGATCGGAACCCGAGGTTCGGCACCGTGACCCACTGGGGCGCGAACGGATCGCCCCCCGGCGCGGCGAGCGCGTCGGCGAGGGCGTCGACGAGCTCCTCGGCCCGGTCGGCGACGGTCACGGACAGCACCGTGGCGAACCTAGCGAGGGGGTGCGACAGCGAGGCGCGTGCAAGGACGCGACGGTCTCGTGCGTCACTACCGGTGATGGCCGAAGCTGCGCCCCATCGCCTGCCCGACGCGGACGTCGTCCGCCTCCCCCGCCGAGACGAGGTCCTCGTGACGGCGGCCGACCCGGACTTCGACGCGTTCTACGTCGCGTCCGCGCCCGAGCTGATCCGCACGGCGACGTTGATCGTCGGCTCCCGGGCGATCGCCGAGGACCTGGTGCAGGACGCCTTCGTGCGCGTCCACGCCCGGTGGGCGACGGTGACCCACCCGACCGCGTACGCCCGCCGGGCGGTGGTGAACGCCTGCCGCTCGCACCTGCGCCGCCGGGTACTCGAACGCCGCCACCGGGCGACCCTCGCCGAGGGGGTCGCCGAGCTGGAGGCCCGCGAGCTGCTCGACGCCCTCGCCGCCCTCCCGCCCCGCCAGCGGGCCGCGGTGGTGCTGCGGTTCTACTCGGGCCTGAGCGAGCGCGAGACGGCCGACGCCCTCGACTGCGCCCCGGGGACGGTCGGATCCCTGGTCCACCGGGCACTGGCGAGCCTCCGCGACGCGATCGAACGATGAAGGAGCCCACGATGGACGATCACGACGACTTCGAGGCCCGTCTCACCCGGGCCCTGCACGCCGGCGCCGACGCCGACGGCGAGGTCACCCCTCCCGGACCCGCCGACGTCCACCGTCGACGGGACCGGCACCGGCGCCGCCGGGTCGTGGCGGGGTCGGCCGCGGCCGCCCTCCTGCTGGCCGGCGCGGTCACCGCGGGCTGGGCGGCCGGGCGCGACGGAGACGACGGCGAGCGCGTGGTCGGCGGCCCCTCGACCACCGCCGACGAGCGGGGCGACCCCCGCGGCGACGGCATCGTCCTCGGCTCCGGCGAGATCCCGACGGTCGTGCCCGACCACCGGTCATCCCTCGGCGGTGGGTCCTCCGCCTCCGACCCCGGCGAGCCGACGGACCTCCCGACGGCGGTGCTCTTCACCCGCACCCTCGACGACGGCACCACCCTGGAGGTGCGGGCCAACGCGTACGACCCGTCCTCGCTCGACCTGCCGCCGTTCTGGGACCCGCCCGGCGGCTGCTACCCGGTCGGCGACCTGTACGTGTCGGCCCGGTTCCCCGACGCCGTCGGCCAGCTCGCCACCGGCCGGTACGTCGACGTGGCGCCGGGCGACCTGCGCGGCGGCATCGACGTGGTCGCCCTCGCCGAGGGGGCCCCGCGCTGGCTGGCGGTGGCGACGGTGCCGGCCGACGTCGCCTCGGTGGTCATCCGGTTCCCCGGCGGTGGCGAGGACTCGCTGACCGCGGTCGACGGCGTCGTCGTGCTGACCGCCCCGGTGACGCCCGGCCTGTTCGACGGGCCCGCCGACGTCCACGAGTACTCCGTGCAGGCCGGCGACACCGAGGTCGAGATGCTGGACGACGCCGGTGCGGTGGTCGCCTCGTGGAGCGCGCCGTGGCCGTACTTCTCGCTCGGCGAGGTCCCGGTGATGGGCGCGGGGTGCACCGCCCCGACCGCGCTGCCCGACCCGGGCCCGTGGCAGCCGGCCGACCCGGCCGCGGCCGAAGCGGCGATCCGCACGTCGTGGGAGGTGATGTACGGCGACCCGACCGGCCGGACGCTCGAGGAGCAGGCCGCCGTGGTCGACGACCCGCGGAACCTGTCCGAGGGCCTGGAGTCGATCCGGAGCCGCTACGACGCCGAGCAGATCGCGACGACCACCGTCGCCATCGAGGAGATCGTGTTCGAGTCCGCCGAGCGGGCCTACGTCCGGTACTCGGTCGACGCCGGACCGTTGGGCACCTTCGGGGATCGCTTCGGCGAGCTGCGGCTGATCGGCGGCACGTGGAAGCTCACCCGCCACACGGTGTGCAGCCTCCTCGGCCTCGGCGGCTACCGCTGCCCGCCGGTCGACGGCTGAGCGGTCACCCCTCGACGAGGAGGATGAGCGTCCCCTGGGTGCCGCCGGGGTGGACGAACGCGATCGACGTGTCGCGGCTGCCGGCGCGGGGCTCCTCGTCGATCGGTTCGAGTCCCGCCTCGGTGAGCTGGGCCAGAGCGGCCGCGACGTCGTCGACCCGGTAGGCGACGTGGTGGACGCCCTCCCCCCGTTCATCGAGGAACGCGGCGACCGGCGAGTCGTCGTCGACGGGCGTCAGGAGCTGCACGAAGCTCTCGCCGACCTTGAGCAGGGCCACCTCGACGCCGTCGTCGGGCAGCTCCTCGCGGAACTCGACGACCGCCCCGAACGCGTCGCGGTACGTGTCGAGGGCGGCGGGCAGGTCGCGGACGGCGATGCCCACGTGGTCGATCGCGGTGAGGATCGGACGGTCCTGCCCGGCCTGGGCGGCCTCGCGATCCTCGTCGGTCTCGTTCGGGTCACGGGCGGCGAGCGGGCTCATGCGACCGAGCGTCGCGCGTGGCGCGCCCGCGGACCCGTCAGCCCCGCCGGCGGAGCCCGTCGACGGTGGCGAGGGCGTCGTCGATCGAGATGGCGAAGCCGATGTTGGAGGCGGCGACGGTGGAGGAGCTGGTCGCGACGGCGGTGTTGATGCCGATCACCCGACCCTCGGCGTCGACGAGCGCCCCGCCCGAGTTGCCCGAGCTGATGGCGGCGTCGGTCTGGATCAGCCCGTCGAGCCGGCCGCTCCCGGTCTCGATCGAGCGGTCGACGGCCGAGACGATGCCCTTGGTGACGGTCAGGCCGCCGTCGAGGGCGAGGGCGTTGCCGATGGCGACCACGTCCTCGCCGACCTCGGTCTCGTCGTCGGTCGCGGTGGCCGCGGGGACGAGGCCGGAGGCGTCGTCGACGTGGATCACGGCGATGTCGGCCGCCTCGTCCGTGCCGACGAGGGTGGCCGAGCGGGTCGTGCCGTCGGCGGGGACGTTGATCGTGATGCCGGAGGCGCCCGCCACCACGTGGGCGTTGGTGACGATGTAGCCGTCGTCGAGCACGACCCCGGTGCCGGCGCCCTCGGCGGCGAACGGACCGCGGCCGCGGGACACGGTCGTCTGGATCGACACGACCGACGACTCGAGCGCGTCGACCACCGCGGCGACGTCGATGGCGTCGCCGGAGGTCACGACCACGGGACTGGCCGCGGTGGCGGACGACGCGGCGTCGTCACCGGCGTGGGTGCCGACCCAGGCTCCGCCGA
>JAAYBP010000287.1 GCA_012730075.1 Acidimicrobiales bacterium
ACGATCGGCGCCTCGTGGCGGAGCACCCGGTGGACCTGGCGGAACACCCGGTCGAGGTCGGGCACCTCGGCGAGGGCGTAGGACGACCAGGCCAGGTCGATGCCGTCGGCGCGCACGAAGGCCAGCTCGGCCGGGCTCGCCTGCTGGAGCTCGATGCGGACCTCGGCCACCTCGGCGGCGGCGCGGGCCGCCTCGATCTGCTCGGCGGACGGGTCGACCGCGATCACCTTGGCCCCGGCGCGCGCGAAGGCCACCGCGGCGTGGCCCGTGCCGCAGCCGAGGTCGAGCACCCGCTTGCCCTCCAGCGAGCCGAGGAGGCGCAGCTCGGTCTCGGTCGGCAGGCCGGGGCCGTAGGTGGCGACGTCGGTGGGCAGGGTCCGTCCCACGGGGGCGGCCGCGGTGGGCCGTGACCACCCGGGGAGGGGGGCGCCGGACACGGTGTCGGTCATGGTCCGAGTGTGCCGCCGTCGCCGCCGTCGACCGCGGATGAGGGCCGGGATGCCGGCGCGTCAGAGGGGCGGGATGATCGCCTCGACGAGGGCGGGGCCCTCGATGGCGAGGGCGCGCTCGAGGGCGGCGGTGAAGCCCTCGGCGTCGGTCGCCCGCTCGGCGGGGACGCCCATGCCCTGCGCCAGGGCGCAGAAGTCGAGGTCGGGCCGCCCGATGTCGAGCATCGACAGCGCGGTCGGACCCGGCTCCCCGGCGCCGACGCGGGCCAGCTCCATGTTGAGGATCGCGTAGGACCCGTTGTTCAGGATGATCGTCGTGACGTCGAGGCCCTCGCGGGCCTGGGTCCAGAGCGCCTGGAGCGTGTACATCGCCGAGCCGTCGGCCTGGAGGCACACGACCTTGCGGTCGGGCGCGGCGACCGCGGCCCCGGTGGCGAGGGGCAGGCCCTGGCCGATCGAGCCGCCGGTGAGCGTCAGCCAGTCGTGCGGCGCGCAGCCCTCGGTGGCGCCCGACACGAACAGTCCGGCGGTGTTGCCCTCGTCGGACACGACCGCCCCGTCGGGCAGCAGGTGGCCCAGCGCGGCGGCCATCGTCTCGGCGGTGAGCGGCCCGGTCGGCGCGGCGGGCCGCCCCGCGTCGGCCACCGGCACCTCGTCGGCGGCCCCGAGGTGGTCGGCGAGGAGGTTCAGGGCCTCGATCGGGTCGACCGCCCCGTCGCAGAGCTCGTGCACCTGGCAGCCGTCGGGCGTCAGCTCGCCCGGCTTGTCGGGGTAGGCGAAGAACGACACCGGGGCCTTGGTGTCGACCACGACCAGGTGTCGGAGGCCGTCGAGCTGCATCTGGGTGAACTCGGCGAGGTACCCGAGGCGCTCGACCTTCGGGAGCCCGGCGCCGCGGCGCAGCCGGGCCGGGAACGTCTCGCACAGCAGCCGGGCGCCGGTGGCGGCGGCGACCCGGGCGGCGGCGACCAGGCCCGCCTCGCTGCCGACGACGCGGCCGCCGACGAGCAGGGCGGCGGGCTGGCCGTCGCGCAGCGCCTCGGCGACCGACTCGGTGCGCGCCTCGTAGGGCGCGGCGGGCGCGGCGGCGGGCATCGGCTCGGCCGGCCCGCGGGCCTCGGACCACGACACGTCGGCGGGCAGGATCAGGGTCGCGACCCGCCCGGGGGGCTCGCTGGCGGCCAGCACCGCGTCGGCCGCGTCGCGGGCGACGTCGTCGGTGCTGGTCGAGGTGCGCACCCAACCCTCGAGGGCGCGGGCGAGGCCCTCGATGTCGCTCTCGAGCGGGGCGTCGAGGCGCTTGTGGTCGAGGGCGTGGTCGCCGACGATGTTCACGACCGGGGTGTGGCCCCGTCGGGCGTTGTGCAGGTTGGCCCAGCCGTTGGCGAGGCCGGGGCCGAGGTGCAGCAGCGTCGCCGCCGGCTTCCCGGCGACCCGGGCGTAGCCGTCGGCCGCGCCGGTGACGACGCCCTCGAACAACCCGAGCACGCCGCGCATCTCGGGCACGTCGTCGAGGGCGGCGACGAAGTGCATCTCCGAGGTGCCGGGGTTGGTGAAGCACACCTCCACCCCGCAGTTCACGAGCGTACGGATGAGGGCGTGGGCGCCGTTCATCGGGTCCTCCGGGTCGGGGTCGGGCTCATCCGAGCAGGGTGCCGGGGTTGAGCGTGCCGTTGGGGTCGAACGCGGCCTTGATGCGGCGCATGAGCGCGACCTTGGCCGGATCCTCGAGGTCGAGGAAGAGCTGCTGCTTCTCGGTGCCGATGCCGTGCTCGCCGGAGATGGCCCCGCCGAGCTCGATGCCGGCCTCGAACACCTTCCGCAGGGTGGCCTTCCGCAGGTCGGCGTCGGCCTGGAAGATCGACATGTGGACGTTGCCGTCGCCGGCGTGGCCGCACCCGGCGATCCACGAGCCGCTCTCGGCGGCGATCTCGGAGACCCGGGCCATGTAGGTCGGGATCGACGCGCGGGGGACGACGACGTCGATGATGTCGTCGGCGTTGTTCGCCTTGGCGACCCAGAACGCCTTCTCGCGGGCGTCGATCAGCCCCGCGCCCGCCGCCGACGGCAGCACGTACACGTCGATGGCACCGGCCTCGGCGACCTGTTCGGCCACGCTCGCGACGTCGGCCTCCAGCCGGTCGGCGTGGTGGTTCTCCAGCACGATCACCAGGTAGGCGAGGGCGGAGTCCTTGACCTCCTGCGGGATCCCGAGGTCGAGCCCGACGTACGCGGTGGCCGCCGCCATCGTCAGCATGTCGATGTACTCGAGGATCATCGGGCCCACGCCGGAGCGCACGATCTCGGGCACGACGCGGGTGACCTCGTCGAGCGTGGCGAAGGGCACGAGCACCGTCGAGGAGTGGGCGAGCCGCGGGTGGAGCTTGAGGGTCACCTCGGTGACGAGGCCGAGCGTCCCCTCCGAGCCGATCACGAGCTGGGTCAGGTCGTAGCCGGACGTCGCCTTGACGACCTTCCCGCCGGTGCGGATGACATCGCCGCTCGTCAGCACCAGCTCGAGGCCGAGGACGTGGTGGCGGGTGACGCCGTACTTCACCGCCCGCATGCCACCCGCGTTGGTGTTGACGTTGCCGCCGAGGCTGGCGCTGTCCTCGCCCGGGAACACGGGGTAGACGAGGCCGTGGGGGGTCAGCGCCTCGTCGAGCTCGTGGAGGGTCACGCCGGGCTGCACGACCGCCATGTGGTTCTCGGTGTCGATCTCGACGATCCGCTTCATGCGGTCGAAGGCGACGACGACGCCGCCGGGCACCGGGATGGCGGCGCCGGACAGGCCGGTGCCCGACCCGCGGGCGGTGACCGGGACCCCGGCGGCGTCGCAGGCGCGCAGCACCGCGGCCACCTCGTCGGTGGTGCCGGGCCGCACGACCGCGGCGGGCGTCACCGGCTCGGCGGTGATCGCCTCGTCGTGGGTGTCGTCCTCGGCGATGTCGGCGCCGGTGGCGACGTGACCGGCACCGACGGCGGCGACCAGCTCCTCGATCAGTCCGACGGGCACGGCGGGCACGGCGGGCTCGGAGTCGGTGGAGGTGGCGGGGTCGGCCATCGGATCTCCCGGAGGTCGCGGGCGGTCGGCGCGGGCGGGCCGATCATGGCACGACGCCGTCGGGCCGGCCGGGCGTCAGGTGGGGTCGCGCCCGGCCCACCAGGCGTCGAGGCGGCGGCCGGCCTCCTCGGGGCCGAGCGGGCCCTCCTCCATGCGCAGGTCGAGGAGGAAGGCGAGCGCCTCGCCGACGGCCCGGCCGGGCGGGATGCCGAGGCGGTCCATCACCGCCTGGCCGTCGAGGTCGGGCCGCATCGCGCGCAGCTCCTCCTCGGCCTCCAGCTCGGCGATGCGCGCCTCCAGCTCGTCCATGCGGCGCGAGAGGGTCTGGGCCTTGCGCTGGTTGCGGGTGGTGCAGTCGCAGCGGGTCAGCTCGATCAGCTCCGACAGCAGCGGCCCGGCGTCGCGCACGAAGCGGCGCACGGCGGAGTCGGTCCAGCCCAGCCGGTAGGTGTGGAACCGCAGGTGCAGCTCGACCAGGCGGGTGACCGCCTCGACGTCGTCCTTCGAGTAGCGCAGGGCCTGCATCCGCTCGCGGGTCATGCGCGCGCCGACGACCTCGTGGTGGTGGAAGGTGACGCCCTTGCCCTTGGCGTAGGAGCGCGTCTTGGGCTTGCCGACGTCGTGGAAGAGGGCGGCGAGCCGGGTGATGCGGTTCGGCGTGCCGTCGGGGAGCCGCGGTCGCACCTTGGCGACCACCGCGATCGTGTGGGCGAGGACGTCCTTGTGCCGGTGGATCGGGTCCTGCTCGAGGCGCATCCGGGGCAGCTCGGGCAGGAACCGCTCGGCGAGGCCGGTGTCGTGCAGGAACCACAGACCGGCGGACGGGTCGTCGACGACGATCAGCTTGTCGAGCTCGTCGCGGATGCGCTCGGCCGAGACGATGTCGAGCCGGGGCGCCATCTCGTGCACCGCGGCGACGAGGGCGGGGTCGGGGTCGAGGCCGTAGCCGGCGATGAACCGGGCGGCGCGCATCATCCGGAGGGGGTCGTCGGAGAACGACACCTCGGGGGCGAGCGGCGTGCGCAGGCGCCCGGCGGCCAGGTCGGCGGCGCCGTCGAAGGGGTCGACCAGCCGGGGCTCGGGCACCTCCAGGGCCATGGCGTTGACCGTGAAGTCGCGGCGGGCCAGGTCGGCCTCGACGTCGTCGGAGTAGTCGACGACCGGCTTGCGGCTGTCGGACGCGTACGCCTCGGCCCGGTGGGTGGTGATCTCGAAGGCGCGGCCGCCGATGCGGCAGCCGATCGTGCCGAAGCGGGCGCCCTGCTCCCAGGTGGCGTCGGCGAGGGGGCGCACCAGGCGGAGGATCTCGTCGGGCCGGGCGTCGGTGGTGAGGTCGATGTCGTCGCCGGGGGTCGCCTCGAGGCCCAGGAAGCGGTCGCGGACGATGCCCCCGACCAGGTACAGCCGGTGCCCGGCGGCGACGAACGCCTCGGCGAGCGGACCCACCTCGGCGAGGGTGGCCTGGAAGCGGTCCGGGGTCACCCGGTCACGGTACCGCCGACCGCCTCCCCGCCCCGAAGCCCGGTCGCCGATGGGCCCGGCGGGGCCGCCCCGCCCGCCCCGGCATGATCTCCTCGGTTCATCCGTTCGGGCCGTCCCGAACGCCGAACATCCTGACGGAGACCAGCGGGTGTAGGGTTGTTCTGTGTTCGTGACGGCAGGGACGCCAGAGTTCGTGGACCTGGCCCGGGAGGTCGGCGACGCCCTCCGTGCCCTGGGCCTCGACGTCCGCGAGGTCGACGGCGCGCTGACCGTCGACGGCACCCCGGTGGCCTTGAACATCGTCGACCGGGCGCATCCGACCCCCGCCGACCTGGGCCAGCTCGTCGACGAGCTGCGGGGCCGCCACCCCGCCGTCGTCGTCGCCGACCGCATCAGCGACCCGGGCCGCGAGGTGCTGCGCCGCACCGGCTGGGGCTGGCTCGACCGCCGGGGCCACGTGCGGGTCTGGACCCCCGGCCTGCGGGTCGAGGCCCCCTTCGCGGGCCGGGCCGGCGAGCGGCCGCGCTCGACCAACCCCTGGACCACCGTCGGCCTCGAGGTGGCGGTGGCCGCCCTGATCACGCCGGACGACCCGGTCACCGCCCGCCGCCTCGCCCCCCGCATCGGCCGCAGCGTCGGGGCGACCCACGAGGTGATCGGCCGCTTCACCGAGGCCGGCCTGGTCGGCCCGTCGACCCACCTGCCGCTCCTGCCCGAGCTGTTCTGGGAGGCGGCCGGCCACTGGCCCGACGACGAGTGGACGCCGCTGCCGGTCGACCTCGGCGCGGTGGCCGCCGAGGCGGGCGCCGACGCCCTCGTCCGCGTCGACGAGCGGGCCGCCACGCTCGGCGGGGCGCGCATCGCCGCGGTCGGCGACCTGCCCGCCCGCTGCTACGTGACCTCGCCGGGAGCGCTGCGCCGGGCCCGCCGGGGCGCCGACCGTTCGCTCCCCGCCCGCACGTGGGTGCGCGCCGCGCCGGTGCGCTGGCTGCCGGAGAACCCCGACCACCCACCCACCGACACCCACCCGTGGCGGGTCGCCCACCCGATCGTGTGCGCCCTGCGCCTGGCGGCCGACCCCGCCCGCGGACGCGAGATCGTCGACGACTGGGGCGTCGTCCCCGGCGGGGCCGGGCCGTGACCGTCCTGCTCACCGGCCGCGAGGGCGGCACGACCCACCGCGAGGTCGAGCTGCTGGCGTCGCTACCGGCGGAGCTGCGCCTGATCGGTGGGCTCGCCGTCATGTGCCGGGTCGGCTCCCCGCACCGGGCGACGGTCGACCTCGACGCGCTCGCCCGCGGCCTCGACCGCTACCACGCCACCCTGTCGCGCCTCGCCGTCACCGCCGACGGTGGCGGGCAGTACCGCTTCGCCGGCGACCTCGACCTCGACGTCATCGACGTCGCCCCCTCCCCCGCGGCCGACCTGGCCACCGAGATGGAGGCGCTCGGGCCGGTCACCGACCTCGAGATCAACGTGATCGCCCACGCCTGGGCCCACGACACCGCCACCCCGCTCGACATCGTCGCGGTCGACGAGGCCACCGGAGCGCGCCTCGCCGAGGCCCGGGACCGGCTCGTCGCCTCGGCCGCCGGCATCGTGGCGATGAAGGCGTCGACCGTGCCGCTGCGCGCCTCGTCGAAGCCCGAGAAGCGGGCGTCGGACCTCTACGACCTCGGGCGGCTGCTCGTCGACGGCGGTCTCGGGCCCGGTGCGCTCGACGCCCTGCCCGCCGCCGCCCGGGAGCCGATCGTGGCGCGGATCACCGGGTGGTTCGTCACCGGCGCCGGGCGCGACCGCACCTACCGCGAGGTGCGTCGCTTCGACGAGCCGCCGCTCGACCTCGACGCCGCCGCCGACGCGGTCGAGCGGGTGCTCGGAGCAACCGCCGATCAGTAGGCCGCGGCCATCCCGGCGTGCTGCATGGCGATGCGCAGGTCCTCGGGCCGGGCCGCGGCCGACACCGCATCGCGCACGCTGATCACCATGTCCTGGTACAGCGAGAGCAGGGCCTGGTCGAAGGTCTGCATCCCGTGGTACTCGCCCTCGCGCATCAGGGCCTCCAGCGTCTGCTCGTCGGCACCCGACGCGATCGCCTCGGACACCTTCTGGGTGCCGATCAGCACCTCGACCGCCGGCACCCGACCCCGCCCGTCGACGCGGTCGAGCAGCCGCTGCACGACGACCCCCTTCAGGACGTTGCCGAGCGAGTAGCGGGCCTGGCGCTGGAGGTGCGGCGGGAACAGGTCGACCAGCCGGGGGATCGTCTCGGTCGCGGAGAGGGCCGGCATCGACACGATCACCAGGCGCCCGGCGAGCGCCTCGGAGACCACGGCCTCCGCGGTGGCGGCGTCGGTGACGTCGCTCACGAAGATCACGTCCGCGTTCTGGCGGCCGACCCGGCGCATGGCCGCGGCCACCGACGGCGCATCGCTGCCGACCTCGCGCTGGGAGATCAGCGACTCCTTGTCGGCGAGCAGCACCTCGATCGGATCCTCGATCGTCACGATGTGGCGGGCCCGGGTCGAGTTGACGTGGTCGAGGACGGCGGCGACGGTCGTCGTCTTGCCCGACGCGGCCGATCCGGCCACGACGATCAGGCCGCTCTCCTCCATGGCGAGCTTCTCGACCGCCGCCGGGAGGTGCAGGTCGGCGATCGCCGGGGCGCCGGGGACGACCCGCCGCACCGCCATGCCGAGCGATCCGCGCTGGCGGAAGACGTTGATCCGGAACCGGCCCACGCCGGGGATGCCGTGGGCGACGTCGACCTCACCCCGGTCCATCAGCTCCTCGGCCTTCTGCACCGGCAGCAGCTCGGCGAGGATCTCCTCGATGTCGCTCGGGGCCAGCGCGGGCAGGTCCGACGCGGTCAGGTGGCCGTCGATGCGCAGGTGGGGTGCCGAGCCGACCTTGATGATCAGGTCGGAACCGCGGCGCTCGGCCAGGTGGGTGAGGAGCTCGGACAGTTCGGGCACGGGAGGACTCCGGTTTGGGAGAGGAGGGCCGGGAGGCGGCCCCCTCACCGTCGGCCGGCCCCGCGGCTACTTGAGCCGCCGAGGCGCGGACCGCGGCCCGAGGGATCAGCCGCGGGCGCGGCGGTGGAGCTCCGCGGCCGCGAGCACCGCCTCGCGGCCGGGGCCACCGGCCGTCGAGGGCTCGGGGCGGTGCCCGCCGCCCACGACGGCCGACAGCGACGCGCCGACCGAGTCGGCCAGGCCGTCGAGGTCGTAACCACCCTCGAGGAACAGGATCCGGCGGCCCTCGGGGGCCAGCGCCATCAGGTCCGCGGTCAGGTCGGCGAAGTCGCCGGCGCGCAGGCCCAACCCGGTCAGCGGGTCGGCCCGGTGCGCGTCGTAGCCGGCCGACACGAGCAGCCACGTCGTGCCGTGGTCGGCGGCCGCCGGGGCGATCAGCTCCTCGACCGCCATGCGGTACACGTCGCCGGTCGCGCCCGACGGTAGGGGCACGTTGATCGTCCGGCCCCGACCCTCGCCGTCGCCGACGTCGGGGAGGGCGCCGGTGCCGGGGTAGAGCGGCCACTCGTGCAGCGACACGTACAACACCCGGGGGTCGGTCCAGAAGACGTCCTCGGTGCCGTTGCCGTGGTGGGCGTCGTAGTCGACGATCGTCACCCGCTCGCCCGCGTCGGCCAGGGCCGCGGCGGTGACGGCGACGTTGTTGAACAGGCAGAAGCCCATGGCCCGGCGGGCGGTCGCGTGGTGGCCGGGCGGCCGCACCGCGCAGAAGCCGGCGCCGCCCTCCCCCGCCCGCAGACGGTCGACGAGCGCCAGCCCGGCCCCGGCCGCCAGCCGGGCGACGCCGACCGACCCGGGGCCGACGCGGGTGTCGCCGTCGATCGCGCCGCCCCCGCGCTCGTCGAGGGCGACGAGCGCGTCGACCAGGCGGGGGTCGTGCGCCCGGGCCAGGTCCTCGTCGGTCGCGTCGCGCGGCTCGACCTCGATCAGCGCGCCGTCGAGGCCCGCCTCGCGGATGCCCCGCTCGACCGCGAGCAGGCGGGACGGCCGCTCGGGGTGCCCCTGGCCCGCGTCGTGCTCGCGGTAGCGAGGGTCGGCGACGAGGAGCAGGTCCATCACCGCTGCCTAGGCCACCGGCCGGGCCGTGACAAGCGGTGGCGACGAGCGGGCGGGACGGGCCGCCGCGACCGACGACCCCCGCGTCGCCGTCACGGCCCGGGGCCTACCTAGGCTGACCGACCGAGTGGACGCCGCCGATGTTCCCCCGCTGCCCCGCGTTCCCGCTCGGGCCCCCCGCCGCACGACCCTCGCCGCGGTCGGCACCCGGTCCCTGCGCGTCGCCGCCTGGCGCGAGCGCGACGACATCGCGCTCGTCGCCACCCGATCCGGCGGTCGCGCCCCGGATCCCGCCGAGATCCTGCGGCTGGTCGCCGCCGCCCACGACGCCGGGGTGACCCGACTGGTCACCGGCGCCCTGACCCCCGGCGAGCAGGCCCCGTTCGCGGCGGCCGGGTTCACCGTGCACGACCGGCTCCACCTGCTCAGCCACGACCTGCGCGACCTGGCGCCGACCCCGGAGGTGGCGTTCCGCATCCGCCGCGCGGGGCGCGCCGACCACGCGGCGGCGCTCGCGGTCGACGCCCGCGCCTTCGAACCCTTCTGGCGCCTCGACCGCGTCGGCCTGCGCGATGCGCTCGGGGCCACCGCGTCGGCCCGCTTCCGCGTCCTCGGATCCGACCCGATCGTCGGCTACGCGGTCATCGGCCGCTCCGGTGACCGGGGCTACCTGCAACGGCTCGCCGTCGACCCCGGCCACCGCCGCCAGGGGCTCGGCGCCGCCCTCGTGCTCGACGGCCTCCGATGGCTGCGGCGGCGCTGGGCGACGTCCGTCGTCGTCAACACCCAGGTCGGCAACGACGCCGCCCTCTCCCTCTACCGCCGCCTGGGCTTCGTGCTCGAACCGGGCGGGTTGTGCGTCCTGACGCGGACCACCGACCCGTGACCGCCGTCCGCCGGTCGACGCGCCGGGCGCGACGCGGGCCGCTCGTGCTCGGCCTCGCCGTCGCGGTCACGCTGCTCGCCGCCGGCCCGCCGGTCCCCGCGCCCGCGGTAGCGGGTGCTCCGGGGGCCCAGGCCACCACCGCCGAGGTCACCATCACCGGCGTGCGGCAGACCTGGTGGGTCGAGCGCGACGGCACCTGGAACGTGGTGCTCGACGTCGCCGGCGCCCCGCCGGGAGCCACCGTGGCGGCGACGATCTCGCCCCGCTTCCAGGCCCTCGACGACCTCCACCGCTCCTACTTCGGGGTGATCGAGGGCGAGCCGCTCGCGACGATCCCGGGCGTCGACCTCGACGGGGTGGCGGCCGACGACGACGGGGTCAGAGAGGTGAGCCTGGCGGTGACGCTGCGGTCCGACGCCGGGTCGCGGCCGGGCTGGGCGTTCCTGTCGGCCGGGTTGCGCGCCGGGGTCTACCCGGTGGTCGTCACCGTTCGCGACGCCGACGGCACGGCCCTGGCGGCCCAGATGGTCCTCCTCACCCGTGTGGCGGGCGACGACGATGCCAGCGGCCCCGACGAGCCGGTCCGCGTGGCGCCGGTGCTCACGATCGAGGACGCGCCCACCGTCACCGCCGACGGCGAGGACGAGACATCGATGGAGATGGTCGGCCACGCCGCCGCCCTCGCCGAGGGCCTCTCGTTCGTGCCCGACCTGCCCGTGACGGTGATCCCCCGGCCGGAGACGATCGAGGCGCTCGCCCGCACGCCCGAGGCGGCCACCGCCCTCGCCGCCCTCCGCCGCCGCGACGCGCCGCGCGACGTCGTCGACGGCACCTACGTCGACGTCGCCCTGCCCGCCTGGATCGCCCGCGACATGAACGCCGAGCTCACCCGCCAGCGCGAGCGCGGCAACCACGTCCTCACCGAGCACCTCGGTCGGGTCGACAGCAGCCTCTGGGAGGCGACCGACGGGTTCGACTCGGCGTCGGCCGACGCGCTGTGGAACGTCGGGGTGCGCGCCGTCGTGCTCGAGCACTCGCAGCTCGAGGGCGAGGAGCGCGTCCTCGGTCCCGTCACCGTCGAGACCGGCCAGGGTCGGGCGATGGACGGGCTCGTCATCGACCGCGGGATCTCCGACGCGCTCGTGCGGCGCGGCGACCCCGTCCTCGGCGTCGGCGACCTGGTCGCCGAGCTGGCGATGGTGGCCGCGACCGCGGACGACCCCGCCGGCCTGGTGATCGAGCCCCCCGACGCGTGGACCGCGGACAGCGACGGCATCGTGCGCCTCGCCGAGGCCCTGACCGATCCCGCCGCGCCGGTATCGGTCGTAACCGCGTCGGCGCTGCTCGACGAGATCGACGACCGCCCCGTCCGCGCCCTCTCGCCCGCCCTGGTCCCCGACCTCGGCCGCTACCCGGAGCGTCTCGCCGACGCGCGGACGTCGCTCTCGTCTCTATCGTCGATGGTGGGCTCGACGATGGAGGTCCTCGCCCTCGACCAGCGGCTCCTGCTGTCGGGCTCGATGACGCTCGAACCCGAGGCCCGCGACCGCTACGTCGCGTCGGTGTCGTCGGTGGTCGACACCCGCTTCGCCGCCATCGAAGCCCCGCCGCGGGAGACGGTGACCCTCACGTCGAGCGACGGCGACCTCCCCCTCACCCTGCGCAACGGCCTCGACGAGCCGGTCCGCGTGCTCGTCCGGGTCGAGGCCGACGGGCGGCTCGACATCCGCAGCGGCGACGAGCAGGTGGTCGAGCTCGAGCCGGGCACGACCCGCATCCCGATCGCGATCCACACCACGATCCCCGGCGACTCGCCGGTCGAGATCACCGTCCTCACGCCGGACGGCTCGGTCGTGCTCGACGAGGTCGAGTACACGGTGCGGTCGACGGCGATCTCCGGCATCGGCGTGTTCCTGTCGGTCGGCGCCGCCGTCGTCCTGGTCGTGTGGTGGTTCCGCCACTGGCGCAAGACCCGGCGGCTCCGCCGGGCCCAGGCCGACGGGGCGCGCCTGGCGACCGAGATCGCGGCCACCGACGAGCCCGCACGCTCCGGGACGTAACCTCCCACCACGCCCGGTGGTCCGACCGGGGTTCGGTGCCGACGGCACCGCCGACGTGAGGAGAGCCCCTTGGCCGGAGTGCGCCTGGTCACCGACAGCTCGTGCGATCTCCCCCAGGAGACGGCCGAGGCCCACGGCATCGGCATCGTGCCGCTGACGATCCGCTTCGGTGACGAGGAGCTGGTCGACCGCGAGGAGCTGTCGGCCGACGAGTTCTACCGCCGCATGGCCGCGTTCGAGGGCCTGCCCGAGACCGCCGCCCCCTCCCCCGGCGCGTTCGAACAGGCGTTCCGCGCCGCGGGCGCCGACGGCGACGCGGTGGTCTGCATCAACCTGTCCGCCGCGCTGTCGGCCACCATGGTCGCCGCCCAGAACGCCGCCACCGCCCTGGCCGGCGAGCTCGAGGTGCACGTGGTCGACTCCAGGTCGATCACCGCCGGGCTCGGCACGCTCGTCACCATGGCGGCCGAAGCGGCCGAGGCGGGCCGGTCCGCCGACGACATCGTCCGCCTCGTCGAGGAGACCCGCCCCCGCAGCCGCGTCTACGGCGGGCTCGACACCCTGGAGAACCTCAAGAAGGGCGGACGCATCGGCAACGCGGCCGCGATGCTCGGTGCCCTCCTGTCGATCAAGCCGGTGATCGACATCAGCACCGGCGAGGTCGAGGAGGCCGGCAAGGTCCGCACCCGCCGCAAGCAGATGCTGTTCCTCCGCGACAAGCTCCAGGAGGCGGGCGAGGTCGAGCGGCTCGTCGTGTGCGACGGCGGCGCTCCCGACGCCGAGGAGTTCGTCGACCTGATCGCCGAGATCCGGCCGCGCGACTCCTTCACCCGCTCGACGATCGGCCCGGTGATCGGCACCCACGGCGGGCCCCGCATGATCGGCATGACCTGGCTCGCCCCCGCCTGATCCACCCGTACCCGGGAACACCGCCGCCTCGACGGCGGTTGGTGCCCACATGACCGACCTCGCCGATCCTCCCCGCCTGCGCGTCGACGTATGGTCCGACGTCGTCTGCCCGTGGTGCCACATCGGACTGGCCAACCTCGACGCCGCCCTCGCCGAGCTCGACGGCGCCGACCGCGTCGACGTCGTGCTCCACTCGTTCCAGCTCGACCCGCGCGCCCGGTCGACCACGCCCGACGAGCACGTCGAGGCGATCGCCCGGAAGTACGGCTCGACCGCCGACGTGGTGCGGGGCCAGCAGGCGCGGATGGCCCAGCTCGGCGCCGAGGTGGGCCTCGACCTCCACTTCGACCGGGTGCGCGGCGCCAACACCTTCGACGCCCACCGGCTCCTGCACCTCGCCGACCGCCATGGCCGGGCCCGGGAGCTGAAGGCGGCGATGCTGCGGGCGGTGTTCACCGACGGCGAGGCGATCGACGACCACGCCGTCCTGCGGCGCCTGGCGGTCGGCGTCGGCCTCGAAGGCGACGAGGTCGACTCGGTGCTCGCCGGCGACGCCCACGCGGACGAGGTCGCGGCCGACGTCGCGGCCGCCCGCGACCTCGACGTCACGGGGGTGCCCGCCTTCCTCGTCGACCGCCGCCTGATGCTCCCCGGCGCCCAGCCCCCGCACGTGATCGCCCGGGTGCTGCGCCGGGCGCTCGACGAGGCCGACGAGCAGGCCGCCCTGCTCGGCGCCGACGCCGCGCTCGGCGACTGCGGCCCCGAGGGCTGCGCGATCTGACCGTTCCGACCGGATCCCGGGGGACCCGCCCCCGCCGCGTGAACCGGGTCCGCGCGACGCCAACATCTAACGTCGGCGGGCGATGGGATCGCCTCCCGACCGGCCGGGAGCCGCCCGGCACGGGACCGTCATCGCCGGGAGGTACCGGCTCGAACACCCCCTCGCCACGGGGGGGATGGCCCGCGTCTGGCAGGCGACCGACCGGGTGCTCGACCGACCCGTCGCGGTCAAGGTGCTGCTCGACCACCTCGCCGAGGACCGCTCGTTCGTGCGGCGGTTCCGGTCCGAGGCGATCGCCGCCGCCCGCCTGACCCACCCGTCGGTCGTGTCGGTCTACGACACGTGCTCCGACGACGGCGTCGAGGCGATCGTGATGGAGCTGGTCGAGGGCCCGACGCTGCGCCACCGGCTCGACGCCGAGGGCCGCCTGCCGCCGCGCGAGGCCGCCCGCATCGCCGGGAGGATCGCAGACGCCCTCGCCACCGCCCACCGGGCGGGCATCGTGCACCGCGACATCAAGCCGGCCAACGTGCTCCTGTCCGACGACGGCCGGGTCGTCGTCACCGACTTCGGCATCGCCAAGGCCTCGGAGCACGGCGACCTCACCGCCGGCGGTCAGATGCTCGGCACCGCCAAGTACCTGGCCCCCGAGCAGGTCGAGGGCACCGGCGTCGACGGGCGAGCCGACGTGTACGCCCTCGGTGTCGTGCTCTTCGAGATGCTGTGCGGCCGCGTCCCGTTCCTCGCCGACACCGAGGCCGCCACCGCCCTCGCCCGGCTCGGACAGGACCCTCCACGTCCGCGGGACCTCTACCCCGACGTCCCCGCCGACCTCGACCGCATCACCCTGCGGACACTCGCCCGCGACCCCGCGGACCGCTGGCCCGACGCCGCCAGCCTCGCCCGCTCGCTCGGCGCGTTCGCCGCCGGTCGCCCGCCGCCCGCCGACCCGCCCCTCCCCGACCGGTCCGTCGCCCCCGAGCCCGCCCGGACGCCGTCCCGAGACCCCGACCCAGGACCCGACGACGTCGACGACCTCGACCCGGACGAGGGCGACCTCGGCGACCGACCGGGTCCCGCGCCGATGCGCCGCGGCGGGGGCGCGCTCCTCGCGATCGGCGTCGTCGGCGCCGCCCTCCTGATCGTCGGCCTGCTCGGCTGGCGCCTGATCACCCCCGACGACGCGGCGACGATCGCGGTCACCGCCACCGCCTTCGACCCGCACGGCACCGCCGGGGAGAACGACGACGACGCCCCCTTGGCGGTCGACGGCGACCCATCGACCGCCTGGAGCACCGAGCGCTACAACGACCCCGACATCACCGTGCTCAAGCCCGGCGTCGGCCTCGTGCTCGACCTCGGAGGGAGCCGCCGCGTCGAGCGGGTCGCGGTCACCACCGACGACGAGGGCTGGTCGGCGCAGGTGTTCGTCGTCGCGGGGACGCCCGGCGACGACTTCCCGGCGGACGTCGACGCGGTCGCGTCGGTGCGCGAGCACGACGGCCCGGCCCGGTTCGCCGTCGACGGGGCCGAGGGCGACCGGGTCGTGCTGTGGATCACCCGGACCGGCGTCGACGGCACCCTCGCGGTCGCCGAGGTCGAGGTCGAGACGACGTGAGCCCCATCCCCGGAACTCCCGACCCCGACGCGGACCTGCTCGACGCCGCCCGGGCCGGCGACCGCGACGCGCTCGACGCCCTCCTCGCCCGGCACCAGGAGACGCTGTACGCGCTGTGCCGGCGCATCACCGGCGATCCCACCGACGCGCTCGACGCGCTCCAGGAGGCGATGATCGCGATCGTCCGGGGTCTCCCCCGCTTCGACGGCCGGTCGAAGGTCTCGACCTGGATGCACCGGGTCACCACCAACCGTTGCCTCGACGAGGTGCGCCGCCGGTCACGCCGGTCCACCGACCGGCTGCCCGACGACACGACCACCGGAGGGCCCCCCGATCGCGAGCGGCCGGTCGACGACCGGGTCGCCGACCGCACCGACGTCGACGCCGCCCTCGCCGCGCTGGCGCCCGAGTTCCGGGCACCGGTCGTGCTCCGCGACCTGCTCGGCCACGACTACGCCGAGATCGCCACCCTGCTCGACCTCCCCCCGGGCACCGTGCGCTCCCGCATCGCCCGGGGCCGGGCCGCCCTCGCCCGGCACCTGGCCGGGAACCAGGACACCGACCCCCGACGTCCAATCCCCGAACCATGACCGAACCGCGCCCCGATCCCACCGACCCACCCGAGGTCGACGACACCGAAGCGGCGTTCCACGCCGTGCTCGACCGCGAGGCCACCGCCGAGCAGCGGCGGGTGGTCGCCCGCGAGCCCGACTCCGCGGCGCGGCTCGAGACGCTCCGCGACGTGCGGTCACGGGTGGGCCGCGTCGAGGCGGTCGCGCCGGGCGTGCTCGACGGCATCCGCCGGGCAGCCCTCGACGCGCCCGACCCGCTCGACGCGCTCGACGGCATCGACGGCTCCGATCCGGCGGAGCCATCGGGCGCCCCGCTCGCGGCGGTGCCCGACGGCCGCGCCTCCGCCCCGCCCCGTCGGCGACGTCGCCTCCTACCGCTGCCCGCGGTCGCCGCGCTCGTCGCCGGGCTGGTGGCGCTGGGCGCGGTCCTGATCATCACCGACGGCCGCGGCGACGACGCCGACACGGCCGAGACCGCGGCCGGATCCTCGGCGGACGCCGCCGCCGAGTACGACGTCAGCGCCCGCTTCGACTCGATCGACGACCTGCGGGCCGCCCTGGAGACCACCGCCGATCCCGACCGGCTGTCGGAGTGGTCGACCGGCCGCGCCGGCGCCGACTCCCCGGCGACCGCGACCGGGGACGACCAGGTCTACGGCGAGGGACAGGAGTCGGCGGACGACCCGGTGGCGAGCACGACCGTCCCCGCCACGGGTGATCCCGCCGGCGGGGCGCTCGACACCGCCGAGGAGGTCGCCGCCGACCGGACCGCGTCGCGTTGCGACACCGTGCTGCGCAGCACGCGCGAGGACGTCGGTCCCGCCCAGGCGGCCGTGATCGTCGAGGTCGAGGGCGAGGCCCTGCTCGTGCTGAGCAACCCGGTGACCGAGCCCGGCGCCGAGTACGCGGTGAGCATCACCGTCCTCGACGCCCTGACCTGCGTCCCGGTCCTCGGCGTCGCCCGCTGACCCCCTCCGGCACACCACCGCCGCGGGGCGTTCTAGTGTGTGCCGCCGTGACCTCGCCCTCGCCCGCCCCGTCCGGCGGCGGCTCCGACTGGCCCGCCCAGGTGGCCGACACCATCGTCGGCTACGTCGACCAGGCCCGCGAGAAGACCACCGGCCCCGCCACCAAGGTCGCCCGCACCGTCGTCTACGGCACGCTGGCCGCGCTCCTCGGTTCGGCCGCCCTCGTGCTGGGCCTGGTCTTCTTCGTCCGCGTCGTCGACGTCGGCGCCGAGGTGGCGCTCGACGCCGCCGGTCTCGAGAAGGCGGGCCGCTCCACCTGGATCGCCCACCTGATCGTCGGCGGGCTGTTCAGCGGCGTCGGCCTACTCGTCTGGAAGCGGGGCACGTCGGTCGCCGAGCCCTGAGGAACACCCCCCGGGGGTTTCCGGTTGAACCCAAGTGTCGGTCGGGTCCCGGCCGATGGATCGATCGCTGGAGGACACGTTGTCGGACGAGATCAGGAAGCTGATCATCATCGGGTCGGGGCCCGCGGGCCTGACCGCCGCCATCTACGCGGCGCGGGCCAGCCTCGCTCCCCTGGTGCTCGAGGGTGAGCCCTCGTCCACCACCGACCAGCCCGGCGGCGCGCTGATGACCACCACCGAGGTCGAGAACTTCCCCGGCTTCCCCGACGGGATCATGGGACCGGACCTGATGGCGAACTTCCGGCAGCAGGCCGAGCGCTTCGGCGCCGAGCTGCGCATGGAGAAGGTGTCGAGGGTCGACCTGTCGAGCCGGCCGTTCCAGCTCTGGGTGGGCGACCCCGATGCCAACGAGCCCACCTACCGCGCCGAGGCGGTCGTCATCTCGACCGGCGCCCGGCCGGTGATGCTCGGCCTCGACCGCGAGCAGGAGCTGGTCGGCCACGGGGTGTCGACCTGCGCGACCTGCGACGGCTTCTTCTTCCGCGACCACGACATCGCCGTGGTCGGCGGGGGCGACTCCGCCGTGGAGGAGGCGATCTTCCTCACCAAGTTCGCCCGGTCGGTGACGATCGTGCACCGGCGCGACGAGCTGCGGGCCTCGAAGATCATGAGGGAACGTGCGTTCGCCAACGAGAAGATCCGGTTCGAGTGGAACGCCGTGGTCGACTCGATCGAGGGCGAGACCGCCGTGACGGGCGTCACCCTCCGCGACGTCGGGACCGGTGAGGTCCGGCCGCTCGCCGTCACCGGCCTCTTCGTCGCCATCGGCCACCAGCCCAACACCGACGTGTTCAAGGGTCAGGTCGCCATGGACGACGGCGGCTACGTCGTCACCACCCCCGGTGGCACCCGCACCGACGTCGAGGGCGTGTTCGCCTGCGGCGACGTGCAGGACCACACCTACCGCCAGGCCATCACCGCCGCCGGATCCGGCTGCATGGCCGCCATCGACGCCGAGCGTTGGCTCGAGAACCCCCACTGACCACCCCTCCGGGAACACCCGCCCCCCGCCGGGCGTTGGTCACCATCGATCGCCTCCACGGCGCCACGACACAGGAGAGACCCATGGCCAACTCGGTCGAGACCCTCAGCACCGCCACCTTCGACGAGACCGTCTCCTCGGCCGACGTCCCGATCCTCGTGGACTTCTGGGCCGAGTGGTGCGGGCCGTGCAAGGCCATCGCGCCGATCCTCGAGGAGATCGCCGACGAGCGGGGCGAGAAGCTCCGCATCGCCAAGCTCAACGTCGACGAGAACCCCGACATCGCCATGCGGTTCGACGTGATGAGCATCCCGACGCTCATCCTGTTCAAGGAGGGAACGGCCGAGGCCCGCCTGGTGGGGGCCAAGGGCAAGGGCCAGCTCCTCTCCGAGCTCGACCCGCACCTCTGATCGTCCTCCGGTGACGGCTCTCCCCCCGTCGTCGCCGGCGCCGGGCGGGCGGTGACGGGGGCTGGCCCCTCCCCCTCCCCGTCCCGTCCGTCCGGCCCATCGGCGCAGCGGTAGCCTGCCCCCGTGACCCCCGGCGACGCCCCCGCCGATCCGTCGCCCCGCCTCCCGATGCGCCACGGCGACCGGGGCCCGGCGGTGAGCGATCTCCAGCAGCGGCTCCGCCGCGTCGGCTTCGACCCCGGAGCGGACGGGGTCTACGACGACGCCACCCGTGACGCGGTCGTGGCGTTCCAGGAGAAGCGCCGCATCCGGGCCGACGGCATCTGCGGCCGCCAGACGTGGATGGCGGTCGTCGAGGCGGGGTGGCGGCTCGGCGATCGGCTCCTGTTCGAGCGTCGTCCGATGCAGCGGGGCGACGACGTCGCCGACGTCCAACGGCGCCTGGGCGGCCTCGGCTTCCTCGAGGACCGGGTCGACGGGATCCTCGGCCCCCGCACCCGGGGCGCGGTCGAGGACTTCCAGCGCAACAGCGGGCTGACGGTCGACGGCATCTGCGGCCCCGAGACCGTCGCCGAGCTCGACCGGGTCGGCCGCGAGACGGTCACCGCGGTGAAGGCGGGGGTCATCGAGCGCGACCAGCTCCTCAGCCGGGCGCGGGAGTCCACCAGCCTCCTGGTGGTGATCGGCGACCTCGGCGGGGTGGGTGCGCTCGCCGACGCGGTCGAGCGCGCGATCCACGGCACCGGGGCCAGGGTCGTGGTGACCGCGGGACCGGACGGTTCAACCCACGCCCAGGAGGCGAACGCCCTCGACGCCGACCTGTTCATCGGCCTCACCGTCGCCGACGAACCGCGCTGCGACTACTACGCGACCGACGGCTTCAGCTCCCAGGGCGGCGAGCGCCTCGCCACCCTCCTGGCGGCCGAGCTGGCCGCGGCCGGGGCCCTCGACCGGGCGGTGCCCGTCGCCGGCATGCGCCTGGCGGTCCTCCGCGAGACGCGGATGCCGGCGGTGACCTGCGAGCTGGGCCCCGCCCGCGCCGTGGTCGAGCACACCCCGGCCATCGCGCGCGCCCTCGAGCGGGCCGTCGCCGACTGGCTGGCCGATCCCCTGCCGACGACCCGCCGCTCCTGACTACTGGCGGATACCTTCAGCCCGCGGTCGAGGCTCAAGGATTTCCACCGGCTTGTCCACAGCTTGTGGTTAACGTCGACCTGAGGTGACCCGGCCACGGACCGGAGCGTTCGGGCGCGTACCGCCCGTACCGCGCTGACCTGGGGTTCAGGGTTGCGCGCGGCGATCGGTGATCAGCCGGTAGATCCGCTCGAGATCCTCGATGTCGGCGAAGTCGATCACGACGCGGCCCTTCTTGGCCCCCATGGAGACCGAGACCCGGGTGTCGAGCCGGTCCGACAGCAGGCCCTCCAGCTCGAGCAGACCGGGCGTCCGGGTGCGGCCCGGCTCGGGTACGGGCCGGGGCCGCGCGCCGGGATCGTCGTCGGGCTGCTCGCGAACCAGCTCCTCGACCTCGCGGACCGAGAGCGATTCCTCGACCACCCGTCGGGCCAGCGCCTCCTGGCGCGCCCGGTCCGGCGTGGCGAGCAGGGCCCGGGCGTGACCGGCCGAGAGCTGCTCGTCCCGGACCATGCGCTGCACCGACGGGGGGAGCTGGAACAGCCGGAGCAGGTTGGCCACCGCCGACCGGGACCGCCCGACCCGGCGGGCGACCCCGTCCTGGGTGAGCCCGAAGTCCTCGATGAGCTGCTGGTAGGCGCCGGCCTCCTCCAGCGGGTTCAGATCGCTGCGGTGCAGGTTCTCGACGACGGCATGCTCGAGCGAGGTGTGATCGTCGACGGTGCGGACCACAGCCGGGATCCGCGCCAGGCCGGCCCGGCGGGCCGCCCGCAGCCGTCGCTCGCCCGCGATCAACTCGAACCGGGCACCGACCGGTCGGACGAGGATCGGCTGGAGCACCCCAACCTCACGGACCGACCCGGCCAGGGCCACCAGCGCGTCCTCGTCGAAGTGCTCGCGGGGCTGATGGGGGTTGGGGTCGACGTCACCGACCGGCACCTCGGTCACCCCGGCCGCGGCCGGGGCCGGGACCTCCTCGTCGGACGAACCCGGGATCAGGGAGTCGAGTCCCCGTCCCAATCCACTACGCCGGGCCACGGCTGACCTCCTTGGCCAGCTCCCGGTACGCCAGGGCACCCCGGGAGGTCGGATCGAAGGCGATTATCGGCTGGCCGAAGGACGGGGCCTCCGACAGGCGCACGGTCCGCGGGATCACCTGACGGCAGACCTTCTCGCCGAAGTGGTCGCGCACGTCCTGGGCAACCTGATCGCTCAGCTTGGTGCGGGCGTCGTACATGACCAGCACGATGGTCGACACCCGGAGATCGCGATTCAGGTTCTTCTGGACCAGGGCCACGTTGCGGATGAGCTGGCCGAGGCCCTCCAACGCGTAGTACTCGCACTGGATCGGGACCAGCACCTCGGTGGCGGCGGCCATGGCGTTCACGGTCAGCAGACCGAGCGACGGGGGACAGTCGATGAGGACGTAGTCGAACTCGTCGCGGACCTGATCCAGCGCGTTCTTCAGCCGCATCTCGCGGCTGAAGGCGGGCACCAGCTCGATCTCTGCCCCGGCGAGGTCCAGCGACGACGGAGCGACGAGCAGGTTCCTCACCGCCGTGCCCTCGATGCAGTCCTCCAGGGGGGCGTCGTGCAGGATCACGTCGTACATCGACGTCTCGAGCTCCCGTACGTTGATCCCGAGCCCGGTGCTGGCGTTGCCCTGCGGATCGAGGTCGACGACCAGCACCCGGTACCCGATGTCGGCCAGGCAGGCGCCCAGGTTGACCGCGGTGGTCGTCTTGCCCACGCCGCCCTTCTGGTTGGCGATGGCGATGACCCGCGGCAGGTTGTCCCGTCGGAGCTCATCGGGCGGCGCCGGCGACGGTTCCACGGCGGCGGGCGGCGGATCGGGCGGGGATCCCGGCGGCGGGGGCGGGGGCGGCGCGGGCCGGGGAGCGAAGGTCATGGGGCCGCTGGTGGTGGCCCCGGTGCTCTCGTCCCTGGCGCGCAGCTCCGCGAAGATCGAGCGGCTGGGATCGCCGGACGGCTCCTCGGGGGGCATCGACGACGACACGCGGGCCATCCTCGCGGTCACCGGCGCGCGACGCAAGGACCGTCGACCGTGTTTCACGTGAAACGCGGATCCGACGGCCGAGGAACGAGAAGGGTTCGGCCCTCGGCCCGAGCGTCGACCGCTCACGGCGTCGAAGCCGACCTGCCCCATGGAAGGAACGCGGTCCGGCGACGGATGCGCCGGCTCCTCGGCCGGTGGCTGAACTCCGCCCCGGGCCGGCCGGCCCCATGGCGGTGTTTCACGTGGAACACCTCATGCACCGGTTCGTCCACATCCTGTGGAACCCAAGGCCCACCGCGGCGTCCCTGGCCGTCGAGACGTGCGCCATGATCTGCAGGACACGCCCTAGAAGATCGGGTCCCGATCGGGGCGGCGACGGGGATAGCGGTCGGGGCACGGATCGACCTGGCGGGCCACGGTGAACCCGAAACCGTCGACCCGTGGCGAGGCCAGCCGCAGGAGGCCGACCCGTCGCAGGCCCTCGTCGTCCCAGCGGTCGCCGCCGGTGGGCGGGTCGCTCACCACGAGGACGCCGCCCACGTGGAGCAGGGGAGCGGCGCACTCGGCCACCACCGGCGGAGGTCCGAAGCTGCGGGCGACCACCACGTCGGCCGTGGCCCGCCAGGCGTCGTCGCGCCCCAGCATCTCCGCCCGGGCCCACACCACCTTCACGCGGGGGGACAGCGGGGCCACCTCCAACTCGAGGTAGGTGCACCGCCGTTGGCTCGAGTCGACCAGGGCGACCTCGGCCTCGGGCCAGGCCGACACCGCCAGGACGAGGCCGGGCAGGCCGCCCCCGGAACCCAGGTCGATCACCCGGCGCGGGGGCCCCGCGGCCCCGGAACGACCGTCGGCGGCCGATGGTCGGACGGTGAGGGCTCCGGCCCGCGCCGCATCGGCCACCCCGGCGAACGCCTCGGCGTGGCGGATCTGATCGTCGAGCGGTCCCGGTCCCACCAGGTCGCGGTCCCGTTGGCGGGCGAACACCGCCGCCAGGTCGAGGTGGCTCGGTGGGGAGGTCACCGGCGGATCGGCCCCCGCCCCCGCCGGTTCGCGGCGGGAAGGGACCGGGCGCGTCAGTCGGCGGGGAGGACCACCACCCGCCGGCGGGGCTCCTCGCCCTCCGACGTGGTGCGGACACCCTCGATGCCGTTGATCGTGTCGTGGACGACCTTGCGGTCCGGCGGCGACATCGGCTCGAGCGTCCTGGCGCGGCCCGAGTCGGCCACCTCGCCGGCGATCTTGGCCGCGAACTGCTCCAGTGCGTGGCGGCGACGCTCGCGGTATCCGCCGATGTCGATGCGCACCCGACCGTCCTGGCCGTCGGGTGCCGCCCGGTAGACGACGGTGCGGGCCACCTCGTGGATCGCCTGGAGCGTCAGCCCCCGCGGCCCGATCAGCAGTCCGAGGTCGTCGCCCTCGATCTTGATCTCCCGGGTGTCCTCGTCGACCTCGTCGATCCGGATGGTGGCCTCGGCGCCGAACGCGTCGACCAGTCCTCGTACGAAGCCCTCGACGCACGCGACGTGCTCGTCCAGGGTGAAGGTCTTGCTCTCCACGTTGTCTCCTTCGGCGGCCGCGGGCGCGGCCTCTTGGCTGGCCCCCGAGCGCGAGCCCCGCCGACGGCGGCGCGGGCGCGGCGACGCACCCGACTCGGACGAGGTGTCGTCATTGGACGGACTGTCAATAGTGCCGTCGCCGTCGTCGTCTTCGCCGGCGGCGGGCGCCGCGTCGACCGCCCCGGACCGGGCCGCCCCCGCCGATCCGCCTCGCCGGGACCGGCCGCCGCCCCGTCGGCGCTCCCGGCGCTCCTGCTTCTGCGGCTGGGGACGTGGCGACACGCGGGCCCGGACGCGGGCCTTGCCCCGGGTGCGGCCGAACAGCCCCGGCTGGGGCTCCTCGAGCACCTGGAGCTCGGCATCCTCCTCATCGACGCCCAGACGGTCGAGGGCCAGGTCGGTGGCCTCCTTGACCGTGCGGGCGCTCATCTCGACCCACTCCACGGCTTACCTCCGCTTCTTCTTCTTCTTCGATCGGTTCTGGTTGCTGGGCGCCCGGGTGGGCGCCTGGCGGTTCGGGGACCGCTTGGTGGCGGTG
>JAAYBP010000035.1 GCA_012730075.1 Acidimicrobiales bacterium
CGCCCGGTGCGGTGCCGCCGGGTGCGGTGGCCACCCCGCCGCCGGGGGCGATGCCTCCCGGTTCGGTGCCGCCGGGGGGCTACCCGCCCGGCCCACCGACCTATCCGCCGGCGGGGCCGCCGCCGAGGAAGCGGTCGATGCTCCTGCCGGTCCTGTCGGTGATCGCGCTCCTGGCGGTCATCGGCGCCGTCGTCGCGGTCATCGCCACCCGGGGCGGTGACGACGAGTCGGCCGAGTCGACCACGACGACCACCACCGAGCCCGAGATCGAGGTGGAGCCGCTGCTGCTCCAGAACGTGGACGACCTGGGGCCGAACCCGTTCGGCGCCTCGTTCAGCTCCGACACCCTGCCGTCGCTGGCGGCCGCCGCGCTCGACCACGCGGCCGACCTGCGCCAGGGCCTCGCGTCGGCCGGGTCCGGCGCGCTGCTGGCGGCCGGTTCGACGCCCGGCCTCTACGGGGGCAGCCGCGACGACCAGGTGTGCGACGCGATCGGCATCGCCGACTTCCTCGACCTCGAGGCGGACAAGGCGGCCGCCTTCGCCGAGGTGCTCGGCATCCCCACCGACGGCATCCGCCAGTACCTCACCGGGCTCACGCCGGTGATCCTCGTGTCCGACACGTGGGTGACCAACCACGGCTTCGCCGACGGCGAGGCCACGTCGTTCCCGGCGGTGCTCCAGGCGGGCACGGCCGTGCTGGTCGACTCCCAGGGCGTGCCCCGCGTGCGGTGCTCGTGCGGCAACCCGCTGCTCGAGCCCGAGGTCGACGGCTACGAGACCGAGGTGACCGACGGCGACGCCTGGGACGACTACGACCCCGAGCAGGTGACCGTCGTCGAGCCGGGTGACGAGCTGACCTCCATCACGGTCGTCGACGTCACCGACGGCACCGAGTTCGAGCGGCTCCTCGGCGCCGGTCGCACCGGCGAGATCCAGATCACCCTCCGCTGGGAGGGCGATCCCGACCTGGACCTCCACGTCTTCGACCCGCTCGGCGAGGAGATCTACTTCGGCAACACGACCGGCGACAACGGTGGTGAGCTGGACGTCGACGTGATCCCCGGCTGCGGGAGCGATCCCGCCTCGCACACCGAGAACGTCTTCTTCGAGGACGACGCCCCGTCGGGCGCCTACATCGTGTTCGTGCGCAGCTACAGCGGGTGCGGCGGGGTCAGTGAGCCGTTCGCCCTCCAGGTGGTCGTCGGCGGTGAGATCGTCCTGTCCGAGGAGGGCTCGGTGCCGGCCGAGGAGGACACGGAGCCGTTCACCTTCGTCCGGTGACATCCGAGCTTCCGGTGATCCCCGGGCTGCCGCGCTCCGGACGGCCGCGCCCGGCGCGTTGGTGGCGGCGGTGACGCGCACCGACTGGAACCCCGTCCTGCGCGAACAACTCCATCGCCCGTATTTCGCCGACCTGCGCCGCTTCGTCGACGACGAGCGGCGGCACCACCGCGTCTACCCGCCGGCCGACGAGGTGTTCGCCGCCCTGCACCTGACCCCGTACGCGGCGGTGAAGGTGCTGATCCTCGGTCAGGACCCGTACCACGGGCCCGGCCAGGCCCACGGGCTGTGCTTCTCGGTCCGCCCCGGGGTGACCATCCCGCCGTCGCTCGCCAACATCCACGCCGAGCTGCGCGACGACCTGGGGATCGAGCCGCCGGGCCACGGTTGCCTCGAGGCGTGGGCCCGCCAGGGCGTCCTCCTGCTCAACGCCACCCTCACGGTGCGAGCCCACCAGGCCGCCTCGCACCAGGGGAAGGGGTGGGAGACCTTCACCGACGCGGTGATCGAGGCGGTCGCGGCCAAGCCCGAGCGGGTCGTGTTCATCCTCTGGGGGGCGTCCGCCCGCCGCAAGCGGGGCCTGATCGACGCGGCGAGGCACACGATCATCGAGTCGCCCCACCCCTCCCCGCTGTCGGCCCACCGGGGGTTCTTCGGCAGCCGGCCGTTCAGCCGGGCGAACGAGGCGCTCGTCGCCGCCGGGCGCGAGCCGGTCGACTGGTCGCTGCCGCCGGAGGCGGACGGCTAGGACCCGCTCCGGCCGGGCGCCGGGGCGGGCACGGTCAGGTCGAGACGACGTCTAGGCCGAGGGCGAGGGCCACGGGGATCTGACGGGGGTCGAACGTGACGAACCGCACCGGCGGCGGGAGTCGGTCGGCCGCGGCGAGGTGGAGGGCGTCGACCGTGCGGAGCGGCTGGAGCCGGGCCAGCTCGGCCGCCCGGTCGAGGCAGCGCGCGTCGACGGGCACCGCGTGGATGCGCTCCCAGTCGTCGCGCAGGGCCCGGCGGAGGCGGTCCGCGTCGGCCGCGGTGGTCGCCACCCGGTCGACGAGGGGGAGGGCCTCGGCGAGGGCGAGCGTCGACGCGCACCAGACGGGGTCGGCGGCCATGGCGTCGACCACGACGCGCCGGTGCGGGCCGGTCAGGAAGCGGCCGAGCAGGGCGGTCGTGTCGAGCGCGAGGGTCACGAGCGGACCGCGATGCTGGATCGGCCGGGCGCGATGCTGGATCGGCCGGGTGCGCCGGCGCGGCACGCGGCGCCTGACGTCACGAGCGGACCTCGGCGACGAGGCGGTCGAGCCGGGTGCCCGGCCAGGGGTCGAGGCGGAGGTCGGGCCCGGGCCGGTCGGAGCGGCGGGCGGGCACGATCAGGCCGCGGGCGGCGAGGTCGTCGATCGTCGGGGCGCCGTCGCCGGGGTCGAGGGGGCCGAGCTGCGCGACCGGTCGCCCGGCGACGGTGACGACGATCCGCTCGCCCGCCTCGGCGCGGCGCAGGTACGTCGCCGCCTGGGCCCGGAACGTCCGCATCGGGACCGACTCGCTCATCGCGGTTCGCCGTGGCGGCCGCACGCCGTCGATTCGGTACCGATTCGGTGGCGGAGGGTGTCCGGCGGCGAATCGCCGGCGAATCGCCGCCGGACGCAGCGTTCCCTGGTCATCCGGCTGACGATAGCCGCGGCCAGCTCGTGCGTACACGTGTGTACGCGACCCGGGCGGACGGCCCGGCCCGGCGTCGGTCACGATCCCGGTCATGAACTTCGCCTTCAGTGACGAGCAGGAGGAGCTGCGCAAGGTCGTGCGCCAGTTCCTCGAGAACAAGTCCCCCGAGACCGCGGTGCGCGAGCAGATGGACACCGAGACGGGCTACGACCCGGCGGTGTGGTCCCAGATGGCCGAGCAGCTCGGCCTCCAGGGCCTCGCCATCCCCGAGGAGTTCGGCGGCTCGGGCTTCGGGTTCATCGAGCTGGTCGTGATCTTCGAGGAGATGGGCCG
>JAAYBP010000288.1 GCA_012730075.1 Acidimicrobiales bacterium
GGCCGGACCCACCCCGGCGCTGCCGGCCGGACCCACCTCGACGCCGGCGACCGGCGCCGCGGCGCGGTGCCGAGGTTGATGCGGCCCCGGGCGGACTCGTAGAGTCTCCCTTCGGCCCTGGAGGCCCCCGGCGCGCCACGCCCCGGGGCGAACGCCCTTCGGCCACCCGACGCAGAGAGAGACGAACACCCGTGCCCACCTATTCGCCCAAGGCCACCGACATCACCCGCCGCTGGTACGTCGTCGACGCCGACGGCCTGGTGCTCGGTCGCCTGGCCACCGAGGTGGCGCGGGTCCTCCGAGGCAAGCACCGTCCGATCTACACGCCGCACCTGGACACCGGCGACCACGTCATCATCGTGAACGCCGACAAGGTGGTCCTGACCGCCAACAAGGCCACTCAGAAGAAGGTCTTCCGCCACTCGGGCTTCCCCGGCGGCATCACCGAGCAGACCTACGGCGAGGCCCTGGCCCGCAAGCCGGCCGACGCCGTGCGGCGCACGATCCGCGGCATGCTCCCGAAGAACCGCCTCGGCCGTCAGCAGCTGTCGAAGCTGAAGGTGTACGCCGGGCCGACCCACCCGCACGCGGCGCAGCAGCCGCAACCGCTCGAGATCGACGGCGCCCGGCGCCGCACCGCGTAAGGAAGGCGCCGCCGTGCCCAAGCCCCTCGTCCAGACCACCGGCCGCCGCAAGCGCGCCATCGCCCGCGTCCGCCTGCGCGAGGGCGAGGGTCGCATCACGGTCAACGGGCGCGCCGTCGAGGACTACTTCCCGAACGAGACGCACCGGATGATCCTCAGCGAGCCGCTGAAGACCGCCGAGGTCGCCGACCGCTTCGACGTCGACGCCACGCTCGACGGCGGCGGCACCACCGGCCAGGCCGGGGCCCTCCGCCTCGGCATCGCCCGGGCGATCGTCGCCGTCGAGGAGGAGACCCGTCCCGCCCTCAAGGGCGCGGGCTTCCTCACCCGCGACGCCCGCGAGAAGGAATCCAAGAAGTACGGCCTGAAGAAGGCCCGCAAGGCCCCGCAGTACTCGAAGCGGTAATCGCCACGCCGGTGGCACTCGCACGATGACGCTGCGCTTCGGGACCGACGGCGTCCGGGGGGCGGCCAACACCGAGCTCACCCCCGAGCTGGCGCTGGCACTCGGCCGCGCCGCGGCGCGCACGCTCGGGCCGGGACCGTGGCTCGTCGGCCGCGACACGCGGATCTCGGGCCCGCTCCTGCACGCCGCCTTCGCCGCGGGGCTGGCGTCGGAGGGGGCCACCGCGGTCGACCTCGGGGTGATCCCCACCCCGGGGGTCGCCTACCTCGCGGCCGCCGACCAGGTGCCCGGCGCCATGATCTCGGCGTCGCACAACCCCTTCGCCGACAACGGAATCAAGCTGTTCGCCACCGGCGGCCTGAAGCTCGACGACGCCACCGAGCGACGGATCGAGGCCGAGCTGGCGGCGATCGAGGCGGAGGGCATCCCCGGCTCGGAGCGACGCCCCGGCGGGACGCTGGTCGGCGCCATGCGCAGCGCGCCCGACGCGTGGGAGCGCTACGCCCACCACATGGAGGACGCCGTCCTCGAGGGCCGTCGGCTGGCCGGCCTGCGCGTGGTCGTCGACTGCGCCCACGGGGCCGCGTCCTACGTCGCCCCGCGCGTGCTCGCCCACCTGGGCGTGGCGGTGACCGTCCTCCACGCCGACCCCGACGGCTCCAACATCAACGACCGCTGTGGATCGAACCACACCGAGGTCCTCCAGACCGCGGTGCTGGCCCGGGGGGCCGACGCCGGGCTCGCCTTCGACGGCGACGCCGACCGGGTCGTGGCGGTCGACGCCACCGGCGAGGTCGTCGACGGCGA